>PLEX01000186.1 GCA_003136575.1 Bryobacterales bacterium
AGGCTTACACGAAGCGCTTCCACCTGTTGAACAACGCGAAAAACCGCGACAAAGAGTACCGGGACAAGAATTTTCCGCTCGAAATTGCCCGCACATCGGGCAAAGCCGCCTGATTCCGTTGTGGGGCAGGCGTTTTCGCCTGCTACTTCTGCTCAAGACCGGTCTCAGAGCCACAAAACCGCGGCCATTGCTTTGTCTTTGTCTTAGGTCTTCATCCGTGTGCATCTGTGGCCATTGCCTTCTGCTCTCTACATGGCTGTCCAAGACTCCAGTCACAAGAATTTTGCATAATAAAATCAATAACTTACATATCCAGCTCAAAAACCCCGTGCTTTACTTCAATCAAGAGACGGTGCTCACCGCGGCGTTGTTGGCGCAACGCCGGCGCGGAGAGCCCTTCTCGTCGTCGACCAGCCGCAGTTCGGGCGGCTCATCGACGGCTGAACCGGATGGCCGTCTGAGCAGGCGGCCGTCCGGTTCGCGGGCAGGGCTTTCCCCCTTTGCCCGCTGTGCTGGGCCGTTTTCGTCATTTCCGGCCCTTGCACCACCATGGCGGGGCCGTCGTTGAGGAGCGACGGCCCCCCTTTCATACTCGGGCACCCGCCCACGTCTAAGTTCCTGCTAAAATAAGACTTAAACCCCAAAAATCATGGCCGATCAGGATAACCCCGTACAGGGTCCACCCCCGCCCCCGCCGCCGGGCGATTTGCGCAAAGCCGCCAACCCCGATGGCGGCACAATGATTCCCGTCAATATCGAAGACGAGATGAAGCGCTCCTACCTCGATTACGCCATGAGCGTGATCGTGGGACGCGCCCTTCCCGACGTTCGCGACGGCCTCAAGCCCGTGCATCGCCGCATTCTTTTCGGCATGAACGAGATGGGCCTCACCTCGAACCGGCCCACGCGAAAGTGCGCCAAGATCGTCGGCGAAGTGCTCGGTAAGTTTCACCCGCACGGCGACGCGCCGGTTTACGATTCCCTCGTCCGCATGGCGCAGCCGTTTTCCATGCGTTACCCGCTGGTCGATGGCCAGGGCAACTTCGGCTCCGTCGATGGCGATCCGCCCGCGGCCATGCGATACACCGAGGCGCGGCTCTCGAAGATTGCCGGCGCGCTGCTCGAAGACATCGACAAAGAGACCGTCGATTTCCGCCCGAATTACGACGAAAGCGAAGTCGAGCCGGACGTTCTGCCTACGCGTGTTCCGAACCTCCTCGTGAACGGCTCGGAAGGCATCGCAGTCGGCATGGCCACGCGCATTCCTCCTCACAACCTGAGGGAAATCGTCGAAGCGACGATCGTGCTGATACGGAATCCGGAAACGCAATTGCCGAAGATCCTGGAAATCGTGCAGGGTCCGGACTTCCCGACCGGTGCTTATATTCTCGGCCGGCAGGGCATTATCGACGCCTATACAAAAGGCCGCGGATCGCTGAAAATCCGCGCCAAGGCATTCATCGAAAAGATGGGCAAGGGCGACCGCGAACAGATCGTCGTCACCGAAATTCCCTATCAGGTCAACAAGTCGAAGCTCATCGAACACAGCGCCGCGCTGGTCAACGAGAAGAAGATCGAAGGCATTTCGGAAATTCGCGACGAAAGCGATCGCGACGGCATGCGCATCGTCTACGAGCTGAAGCGCGGCGAACAGGCCGAGGTCATTCTCAACAACCTGTACAAGAACACGCAGCTCCAGATCAGCTTCGGCATCATCAACCTCTCGATCGTGCATGGCCAGCCGCGCGAGCTGAGCCTGATCCAGACGATCAAGTACTTTATCGAGCATCGCGCCGATGTCGTCCGTCGCCGCACCGATTACGAATTGCGCAAGGCGCGCGAGCGCGAGCACATTTTGCTGGGCTTCCGTCTGGCGCTCGATAACATCGACGAAGTGATCCGCCTGATCCGGGCGTCGAAGTCCCCTAAAGAGGCGCGCGAGTCTCTGATTGAAGCTTCCGTCCGCTTTACCTTCAACAGCGTTTATCTGATGGCCGCGGGCGCATCGGAGCCGCTGCGCCAGCTGAGCGAGCGTCAGGCGCAGGCCATCATCGAACTCCAGTTACAGCGCCTCACAGGCATGGAGCAGGAGAAGATCGCCAACGAACTGGCGGATATCCAGCGGCGCATCACCGAATACCTCGAAATCCTGGGATCGGAAAAAGTGCTGCGCGACCTCATCATCAAAGAACTGAGGGAAGTGCAGAAAGAGTTCGGGGACGAGCGTCGCACCCAGATCATCGAAGATACGGGCGAGATCAACCTGGAAGATCTGGTTCAGGTGGAAGACGTCGCGGTGACGGTGACGCACGGCGGATACCTGAAGCGAACGGCGGTCGACACGTACCGCCGGCAAACGCGCGGCGGCAAGGGCCGCATCGGCATGGGAACCCGCAACGAGGACTTTGTCGAGTACTTCCTCGTCGCTTCAACTCACGCTTACCTGCTCATATTCACCAACAAGGGCCGCGTCTACTGGCTCAAGATTTACGAGATTCCCGACGCGGGAACGGTGGGCAAGGGCAAACATATCAGTAATCTGATCAATCTGCAGCCCGATGAGACGGTAAAGGCGTTCTTGCCGGTGAAGACGTTCGTGCCGGATCAGTTTGTGGTGATGGTGACCAAATTCGGCGTCATCAAGAAGTGCGAACTGACTGAATTCGACAACCCGATGTCGCGCGGCATTATCGCGCTCGGAGTCGACGACGGAGACGAATTGATCGCGGCGCGGTTAACGTCGGGCAAGGATTATATTTTCCTCGGCTCGCACGACGGGCAGGCGATCCGCTTCACCGAAGATAAGGTTCGCCCGATGGGACGGCCGGCGCGCGGCGTACGCGGCATGGATCTTTCGGCGGGCGATTTCATCGTCGGCGCGGAAGTCATTACGGAAGATGGGCTGGTGCTCTCCATCTCCGAACACGGTTACGGGAAGCGGACCAAGGTGAAGGATTACCGGCTGACGAACCGCGGCGCCAAGGGCGTGATCAATATGAAGACCACGAACAAGACGGGCAAGGTGGTCGGAATACTATCGGTGAAGGAAGATTCCGAGTTGATGATAGTGACGCGCGACGGCAAGATGATTCGCATCGATTCGGGCGAGATACGCCAGGCAGGCCGGTCGACGCAGGGCGTGCGGCTGGTGCGCATGGAAGAGAATGACAGCGTGGCCGCCGCGTGTCTGATCCCCGAAGCCGAAAGTAAGGAAGATAAGGACGACGAAGGGCAGACTAACCTGACGTTGCAGTAGGAACGGAATGCAAGCCAAACAGGACCAGCTGATCTCGGAACTGCGGGCAATGGGCCACGTCATTGTGGCTTATTCCGGCGGGACCGATTCGGCGTATCTGGCATGGGCGGCGAAGCAAGCGTTAGGCGACGGCGCGATTGCCGTGACCGCCGACTCCGCCTCCATCCCCGAATCGCACAAGCGAGACGCGGAAGCCTTCGCGCTGCAATTTGGAATCCGTCACGAATACGTCGCGACCAACGAATTCGACAATCCCGACTACGCGAAAAACGGCCCGGATCGCTGTTTTCACTGCAAGGACGAACTCTTTGCCGTGCTGGAAGCGTTTGGCCGCGAGCGCGGCATCGGGCATATCGTGTACGGCGTGAATCGCGATGACCTCGGCGATTACCGCCCCGGCCAGCGTGCCGCAAAGGTGCACGAAGTGGAATCGCCTCTGGTAACGGCGGGGCTGACAAAAGCGGAGATTCGCGAGCTTTCGAGGATCGCAGGTTTACCCACCTGGGATCGACCGGCGGCGGCGTGTCTGAGTTCTCGCATTCCGTACGGAACGCCGGTAACGATCCAGAACGTGAAGCAGGTGGAATTGGGCGAGGAGGAGATGAAGGCGCTCGGCTTCCGGCAATTCCGCACGCGTTTCCACGGCGAAATCGTGCGCATCGAGATCGCGCGCGAAGAACTGCCGCGCGCGATGTCGCTGGAGATGGCCGACCGGATGACCGCGATCTTCAAGCGGCTCGGCTACAAGTACGTCGCGCTGGATCTTGAGGGCTACCGGCAGGGGTCGTTGAATGAAGTTCTGTCGATTGCCATCGGGCCAGCGGGGAAGAAGTGACAGCCAGAGTTGACTCTTATCGTTTACCCGATGCAATCCGGGCACCGGACGCCCCGGAAGCCTTCGGAACCGGGCGACCCTGGCTGGCCTCGCATTCTTCATAGCGCGCCTGCGCTTCGCCCGCCGCCTCCAACAGTATATTTTGCCGTGTCCCCGCGTCCAGGCAAATGCTCGTGTAGTTTCGAAGCTGTCGAATCGCGTCGCTCCAGGGGGCAGCCGAATCGGGAGGCTTCCGATCATGCCGAAAGAGCATCGGAGTGCCGGCCTGGATGTAGAGCGCAGTGTTTCCGGTTTCGTCCAGATCCACACTGGCGAATCCCAGTAGCCCCGGGGGGCCTGGCATTTTCACAGACCACTCCGTCTTCGCAGGGTCGGTCGCCAGTCTCACTTGAAAGCCCTCGGGCGTCGTCAGGGCGAGGAACGTATCGGTCGGATTGTAGACGATCTGCCCGGAGGCAAATGAAATCCGTTCGTCCGGGGGCAAATCGACCGGCACAAACGGCGGAACCCGGTCGGTCCCGATGTCGGCAAGAACAATACCCGGCCCAACGATTGTCTGGCTCTCAAGCACAGTGCCCGGCCCGACCAGCGCGGCGATCCGGGTGCCTGAGGAACTCAGGGCAAAGTTGCTCAGCCCGGTCGGAAGGAAGACCTTCTGGAACAAATTCGGGTTTGTCATGCGCACGAGCCGTACATAGGGTGGAGAAGCCAGCGGCGGCGCCTCGGTAAACACAAACCCATCGTGCAATGCGTAGAGTTTTGCCGAGTAGGAGGCGCTTTCGCCTTTCGGGAGCTTCCACGTGAACTGTGAAGGACTACCGGGAAGCTTGCCGCCATCAAGGGTAAACACGTGAAAGTAGTGCTCCGTCTCGACCGTGTTGGTCCAGCCCACCAGGCCCAGTTGCCTGCCATCCCTGCTGAGTTCCATGGATTCGGTGGGTTGATCGGCGTATGAAATCTGCCACATTACTTTGGCCTGCGAAAGGGAATCGCCGGATTCCCATTCGTACATTTCGATGCCATTGGACGCTCGCACAATCGCCCGATTCTGATGAGGCATGAGGACGCAGTCACTTGTGTAAGACAGGAGCGCGGGCGGAACGGGAACGAGCGTCCCGGGAGGCACCGGTTTGGCGGGTTTGCGCATTGCCGGCGCGGGTATCGGGTCAATCGGAGTCTCCGCAAAAGCGGGCTTGCCGTCGAAACTCCACACCCGGAGCCAATTGCCGCACGTCACAAAGCGGTTCGCGGATTTGTCCAGTCGGCCCGATTCAGATGCAAGACCATTTGACACCACATTCTCCACAAACACCGGAATGCCCGCCGTTATAACCTCTTTCAGCAGTGTTCTCCCCTCCGTCGTCTCCGGTAAGTCGCCCGTCTCAAGCAGCAGGCCAATTTTCGTTGCCGCCGCATTATACGCCCCATACCCACTGGCGGCGAGGACGATCTCCGTGGCTCTTCGCTTCGCCGGCGAAGGAACCCGCCACAACAGCGTCCCTATATATACAGCTATCGCGAGCGCCGTCAACGCCCAGGCCAACGCGCCAAATCGGATGGGTGTGCGCTCGGGCGTTTTCCCCGGGGTCTCTTCGCTCGCAGGCAGCCGCTCGAATTCATCCACTACCGCCCGGCGAAGCTCGTTCTCTATCGCCACATGCCTGACGTTGCCATCGGCAATGAGCGCCGCCAGTTGCCTGATCTCCCGATTGATCGAGCCTTTCGCATTCGGGTACTCTTCAAACGCGGCGAGTTGTTCGAAAAACGAATACGCCGGGTAGTAGGGAATCTCCATGTCGTCGAAATACTCTTCGCCGCCGCGGGGCACGAATTCGCGAAACCTGGAGCGGGCGAACTTTCGCATCGACGCGAGAAATCCCGTCGAGGAGTTGATTTCAGCGCGCATCGCCACCGGAAAGATCGTCATATCCGGTCTCCTGGCCCTGACTTTGCGCGCGATATCCCTGGCCCCTTCGATGCTCTGAAGATTGTAGGTGTAACAGAGAAACAGAATGTCCGGCATCTGGACCGTACAGATGCCCGACGTGTCGCTCACGCCCGTGCGGCTGTCTATCAGGACAAAGTCGAACTCTTTGGCGGCTTTAGCCTTCTCCCGGACCAGATCGAAGAATGCGCCGCCGCTTTGGTTCAAGTAGAGCGAGTGCCAGTCGAAAGTGTTGACGCGTTCGGCGTATTCGGAATCCTGCCTCCCGGCCGGTACGAACTCGATGCCACCCCTCTCCCCAAAGCGGACGATTTCCCGGCCGGGCCAGCGCAAGGGCGTGGCCCACCTCCAGATCTCGGCGTGCGGCTCATACCACCTGGCCGCCCGAACGCCTTTCGCCGGCGGTGTTGCGGCAAGCACGGTATAGTTGCGCACGAACTCGATCAGGCCCGTCGATTCGGGCGCCGTCAGTTCCTGATCGGATAGGAATGGCCGAAAATACCGGTGGAGACCCGGAGCTTCGAGATCCCAGTCCACGACGAGAATCCTGTGTCCGTTGCTGGCCAGCGCCCACGCCACGTTGGCCAGAACCATCGAACGTCCGGTTCCGCCCTTGTACGAATAGAAGGTAACGATCTTCCCCATTTGGCTCGGCTACCCCGGCAAGGTTGTAAACTCAGTTGCACGTGGAATCGCCGGCGTAGGTTCCGACCCCAGCGCAAGCCGAAGCATTTTCAGCCTTGCCGTGAGGATTTCATCGAACCGGTCGCGATTGGAAAAGGTCACTTTCCCGCGAAGGTCCTCGGGAAAGCCGGGAGGAATCCCGGCGTTCGGGGAGAGCACCATTGTGGCAAGTCTCTTGTCGGAGAGAACATCGTGAAAATAGCGTTCACCCGGAATTGCCGCGGCGAGCGCCTCGGTGAGCATCAGAACCACGGGGCTGTTCCAGCCCAGCGCTCTTCCGATCCTTGCCCAAAAGCCGTTGTGTTCGTCCCAAAAAGCGTTCTGGCCGTACTCGATTCCCTGAAAGATCCACTCGTTCGATTTGGCGATGACGGCTGCCGACGTCACGGCGTTCGGTAATGGTGGCGCAAACGGCAGATGCTGCGGATCGGCGACGGCCGGGTATGCGAACGTGACCGATTCCGGTCCGGTTCCCTGTTCCGCATCAAGGTCGGGAACGGGCCATGCCGGAAGATCGAAGGCGCTGGGTATGTCATGAAGGCCGGGGCCAGGCAGAGAAGGCAGTTGCCGGTCGCCCTGGTTCTGTTTCAGGAGATTGCTGATACGTCCCGCCAGCCTGAGCGCAAAGAGCATCGTCCTGTTGGGCGTGCTTTCTCTGAGCATCGCCTCAAAGAGCCTGTCCTCTCCGATGGGCGCGTCGCTCTCCGTCGGCTTAGCCGCGTGGAAAACCTTCGGGACTTGTCTTGGCGCATCGCACGAATACCAAAGCACCGGAATGATGCAATCGGGAGGCGTTCCACCCTGAAGCTTAACCTGCTTGCGTCGGCGCAGGAACAGTTCCAGTTCTTTACCGCACCACTCGCTCTCGTAGTAGGAAGCGGATTGCAGGCAAACCAGAACCTGGCTCGAATTCAATCCACTGTTCAGCGCCATGCTCCATTTTTCCCCGGCCTGGATGTTTTGAGGCGCAAAAAATGGTTTATCCACCCTGCCCCCATGGACGGTTTGAAGCGCACTCGTCAGCAGGTCGAAGAACAGCCTCATCAATCCCAGACTAGTCCTGTCGTCCACGCTGGAATAGCTGAAGAAGAAGGAGTGCGGCATGGCTTTATTTAGCGCTCGCGATCAGCCTGCGCGGGCTGAGCCGCAGCCGCAAGACCGGACCGATGCCAAGGTTGAACCCGGAAATTGCAATGTACAGGAGGCCCGCCTCAATCAGTCCGTACTTCGCGAATGCGCAGAAGCGGGCGAAAGATATGGCAAATCCGTCCTGGACTACGCCGGTAGCGATGAAGAAAGATGTCGAAAACGAATCCTGCGCGATCCGCAGCAGCGCAAAATTCTCCATCGCGTGGCAAATGGCCGCCGCTAACTGTCCCCATGCCAGCCATGCGCCCAACTCGGTCATGCGCGGCGTGACCCAGAGCTTAGACGCCCACACGCAGCCCAGCGCCAGCGTAGTCGAGTAACAAAGCAGAAAAGCGTAGTCGAGCAGCAGGGCGGTCTCCGCCGACGTGATGCTGGCGGCATCCCAGCCACCCGCACCCGCGTTGAAAATTGCGTGAGTGACAAGCGGATCTCCCGCCAGTTCGAACGACAGCATCCCTTGCGGTGCCTTACCCGTAGTGCCGGTATTTAATCCGGCCTGCAGGGAGCGCAGAATACCCCAGAGCAAAACCGTGGGCACAAGCAGGGAGATCAACACGCCGCGCCGGTAGTCCGATGGAATCACAAGGTCAAGCGGGTGTCGCATTTCGAGTCTTGGAAGATTATACATTAGCCGACGGAATATCCATTCCGAACGCTCGAACGAGCCCGAACAAGAGCCTCCACACGTACGTCGCGGATCTTGAGGCCGCGCCCCGGCTACGCGGTAACGACCGGTAGTCTCGCCGCCTCCCACGCCGTCAGCCCCCCGCCAATTCAATCAGGTTAGTGATACCGTATTGCCCGATGATGCTCGCCGCGATGGAGGACCGGTAGCCGCCCGCGCAATGGACCGCGATTCTTCGGGTGCGCGGGACTTCGGCCATCCGTTCCTGCAAATGGTTGAGTGGGATGTTGACGCTGCCGATGATGTGTTTCGTATTCCATTCACGCGGCGTCCCACGTATGGCGGTTCAGGTGAAGCAAGTTCTTCGGCTAATATGGACGCGGTTACACGTTTGGTGGGCCAGACCAGATCCTGCCGCTCCGCCAGCGCTGCCATTCCGTCTTTCAGGTAGCCTTTCACATGATCGAAGCCGATTCGCCCGAGTCGCAGCGCCGCCTCTTGTTCCCGACCCGGTTCCGCAATAATTACGATCGGCCGCGACCGGTCCAGAACGGTTCCCGCCCATGTCGCATACTGGCCTCCCAGAGCGGCGTTAATGCTCCCGGCAAGGTGTCCTTTGGCATATTCCGAAGGATCTCGAACGTCGAGGATCTGCTCGCCCGCATCGCCCAGATCGAGAACTTCCTGTAGTTCGACCGGATGCAGCACTCGCTCCAGCGTCCGATCGAGCGTTTTGGGATGCTCCCGTGTATTCAGGATGGCATCGTAAGTGAAATAATCGGGAGCGTCGGGCTGAGAGGCGGTTACCAGACGGATGAATTCGTCCTTCGTCATCGGTCGCAGCGCGTAGTTGAGCCTCCTCTGGTCGCCGAGGGTGGAAACGGTGTCCGATGAAAGATTCTTGCCGCAAAGCGAGCCTGCGCCGTGGGCGGGGTAGACCAGAGTTCCATCCGGCAGCAGCAGAAGCTTGCCGTGAAGGGAGTCGTACAGTAGACCGCCGAGTTCCTGCGCGGCCTGCTGCAGCAAGGAATTTGGATCGCCCCCTTTCCGTTACTCCCTCCGGGGGCGAGCCGGGGCACCGCCGCCTCCGCTGCGCTGCGGCTCGGGCAAAGGTGCCGGCCCAAGGCAGATCGCTACACGCGTTCTGGGCCGGTAAGGAAGCGGTCCGACTGGACGGGGCTCCGCCGTGGACTCCGTCGGCTACTTTGCATGCCGAAGTGCGGTCCCCGTCCGCCGCTGCGCCGGGCCGGGAGGCGAGACGGGACGGCGAATATGAGCGGTGCGGCACGGCCAACGTCTTTTGCGTGGTGGAGCAAAAGGCAGGACGGCATTTCACGTATGCCACCGCAGACCGGTTTATTTGCCCTCGTATTGATCTCCGGTACACTCATCACCGGCCGTAGCGTGACGAGGCAGACGGACCGTCGCGGCGTCTGTGCTGCGCGATCCTGGTGCAATGTCGCTGGCGGCGGTCACCAGGTCCTTCAGGCATACGGCAGCCATATCGTGCGTCGGCTGCGCCGTCGGCTCGAGAAGTGCAGTGGCTTTCGCTCGTTTCGAACCGAACATCTGTGGTGTTCGATAATCGGTCGAGAACAAAACGCAAATGGACAAAGCCCCAGAAGCCCCGAACACGGTTTTCCGCTGGCCAGTGCGCATCCGGTTTATCGATACCGACGCAAGCGGTCGCATCCACTACACCGCGATGTTTCGGTATTTCGAAACGGCAGAGATCGAATTCTTCCGGCATATCGGCGTGCTGTATGAACATCCGGGTGTCAGTTTTCCGCGAGTTCACGTCGAATGCGACTATCGCGGCGCGATTCGCCACGACGATCTGCTGACGATCGAAGTTTCGGTTGGCAGAATTGGCCGTAGTTCCGTGCAACTGAAGTTTCGCGCAACGAAGGAAGAGATCGAGGCTGCGAGCGGTAACGTGGTGATTGCCAGCCTGGACCGTCAGACGCAGCGCGCAACCGCACTGCCGGAGAACGTGCGCGCGAAGTTGTTGCCGTATCTGAGCGGCGGAGAGTAGCTACTCGTTCAGCAAGTCCGGCCGCAGCCTCCTAGTCTTGTCGACAGCCGCTTGCCTTCGCCATTTCGCGATCTCGGCGTGATGTCCGCTTAGGAGAGCGTCGGGCACTTTCCAGCCGCGGAAATCAGCCGGACGGGTCCACTGCGGACAATCGAGAATGCCCTCGGTGAACGATTCGTTGACCGACGAGTCCTCGTTGCCAAGAACGCCCGGCAATAGCCTCGCGACGGTATCGACGACGATGGCGGCGGCAAGCTCGCCACCGCTCAGCACATAGTCGCCGATCGATACTTCATCGTCCGCAAGATGTTCGGCGACGCGCTCATCTACGCCTTCGTAGCGGCCGCAGATCAGAAGAAGCTCTTCACTGGCTGTCAGCGCGCGCGCGACTTGTTGAGTGAATTTGCGCCCTTGCGCCGAGAGCAGGATTACCCGTCTGCCCGGCGTGCGCTCCGGCCAGATGGATTCGACGGCCGAGAAGATTGGCTCGGGCTTGAGTAACATGCCTTCGCCGCCGCCGAAGGGGCGGTCATCCACCGTGCGATGAACGTCGTGCGTCCAGTTCCTCAGGTCGTGGATACGGATTTCCAGCGCTCCGGATTGGGCAGCGCGCGCGACTACACCGTGACGGAACGGGCCATCGAAAAAGTCGGGAAAGATGGTCAGGAGATGGAACTTCACGCGGAGCCTGAGTCTTCCAACCCATCCGGCAGCAGCGTCTCTATGACGCGATCCGCTGGCCGGATATCCACGCAGATGGCCTTTACGAACGGAATCAGGAGCCTGCCGCCATCTACCTCGAGCAGGGAAGGCCCGCCATATTCCTCCCAACCGGTGACGCGGCCAATGATGCGCTTCGACACCTGATCGCGCACCTCGCAGCCAATCAGATCGGACTGAAAGTACTCGCCCGGTTCGAGAGCTACGCGTTCGGACGGAGGAATCCGCACTTCGGCCCCGCGGAGCGGTTCGGCGTCGTTCATGGAATCGATACCCGCGAACTTGAACACAAGCGTCCCCTGGTGGTCCCAGACGCGCTCGACGGTGTATTCCCGGCCGTCTCCAAAGAGACGAACGGCTTTGAGTTGGGCGAAACGCTCCGGATGGCTGGATTGGGATACGGCCGTGATCTCGCCGCGAATGCCTCTCGGGCGCACCAGCACCGCAACCGTGACCCAATCGCCGGTATCGGCCGGTTTGCCGCTAGCCAAGTTTCCGTTACTCCAAAATCTCCAGGGTAAAGCGCCGGTTCAGTTTCATGCCGGCCGCGCCAAGAATGGTGCGGATGGAGCGCGCCGTACGACCCTGTTTGCCGATTACCTTGCCCAGATCGGAAGGCGCCACTTTCAACTCGATGATGGTGGCTTGCTCGCCATCCACGGTGGTCACTACCACCTCCTCCGGCACGTCGACCAGAGACTTGGCAATATCTTCAATGAGTTGTTTCATCGGCTCCCCCTTTTCCCGCCCGCTCGTTTTTCCGTCTGGAAATGGCGAGCGGGAATAAAAATCCGCAAACGGTTAAGCGGCCGCTGCTACGGCCGGGTGGTTCTTTACCAGTCGCGCAACGGTCTCCGACAACTGCGCTCCGTTCTTCACCCAGTGATCGATGCGTTCGTGAGACAGATTCACGGTTTCCGGCTTGGTGAGCGGGTTATAGTTGCCCACGACTTCCAGATTGCGGCTGTCGCGCGCACGCTCCTTTTCAATTACCACCACGCGGTAGAACGGCTTCTTTTTGGCGCCGAAACGCGCCAGACGAATCATCAACATTACTTTATTGTCCTCTAAAAAATCTCATCAACCAAATCGCCTACGTGAAGAACGCAGGCGAAACCGCCTGCGCCACAACCTATCCGGCTAAAATCCGGGGAACCCCAGCCCGCCCAGTTTGCCCAGCTTCTTCCCCAGGCCTTTGCCAAGGGGGCCGAACGCGCCGGACATGCTCTTCATCATCTTCCTCGCCTGCCCGTACTGCTTGAGCAGGTTGTTCACTTCATGCACCGACGTTCCACTGCCCTGCGCGATGCGCCGCCGCCGGCTGCCATTGATGATCATATGGTTGTTGCGCTCTTTCGGCGTCATCGAATCGATGATCGCCACAATGCGCGTCAACTCCTTCTCATCCGGCTGCATGTTCTGCAACTCTTTCATCATGCCAACTTTCGGCATCATTTTCAGGATCGATTCGAGCGACCCCAGTTTTCGCAGAGACTTCAGCTGATCGCGAAAGTCCTCCAGCGAGAACTCATTATCCATCAGCTTACGCTGTAATTCCTCCTGCTGCTTGCCATCGAAGGCTTCCTGCGCCTTTTCGACGAAGCTGACGATGTCGCCCATGCCGAGAATGCGGGACGCCGCTCGATCGGGATGGAACGGTTCGAACGCATCGGGTTTTTCGCCAAGGCCGACGAATTTCAGGGGCTGTCCGGTGACGGACCGGATCGAAAGCGCCGCGCCGCCACGCGCATCGCCATCCATCTTCGTCAGGATGACGCCGGTGATTCCCAGCTTCTTATGGAACTCGTCGGCGGACTTTACCGCGTCCTGGCCGGTCATGGCGTCGGCGATGAAGAGAATCTCGCTGGGGTTGAGGAGCTTTTTGAGGCGCGCCATTTCGTCCATCAGGTCTTCGTCGATAGCGAGGCGGCCTGCGGTGTCGACGATGAGCGTGTCGCAGCCCATGATGATGGCCTCGCGGCGGGCTTCCTTGGCNNACGTCGCGGCCGGCGTTGGTGGCTTCGCGTTTTGCCGAGCGGGCAAGATCGACCGGCAGCTTTTCTTCCGGCGTGCCCGCGTAAATGGGGGCCTTGATATCGCGTGCGATGATCGCCAGTTGTTCACGCGCCGCGGGGCGGTAAATATCCACTGAAACCAACTGCGGCCTGTGGCCGTTCTTCGCCAGCCAGCGAGC
>PLEX01000237.1 GCA_003136575.1 Bryobacterales bacterium
CGGTTGGCTGCGTTCGCTGATGCGGTATCCCCGATAGAAACCACAATCGAATGAGATCGTTGCGGCCGGACAATTTCCGGCGGCAGTTAGATGCTGTTCACTTAACAGGAGATTTCTAAATGCGCAAGCTCATCATGATCCTCACGCTGGCCGTTGCCAGCCTCACCGTTTCCGCCTTGAATGCCAGCGCGCCGACGCCTTGCGTTCCGGTTGGCTGCGTTCGCTAACGCGGCGACTTGGGTAATTCCGAGCTACCCGGCTACGCGGACAATATTGCGCTAAGCTGGTGTGAGAGCCATCCGCCGGCCAAGGCCGCCGTTTCGCCAGTTTATGCAAGTTCAGCGTGTTCTACTCGTTATGCAGGCGGTCGCGCCCGCGTTCGCGGTTGTGCGATTAATCCGACTCGGCTTGAGACGGCAGTTTCCGTGGCTCTTTGCATATCTGCTTTTTTCCGCCGCTTATCTGGCGCTGGTGGCCCTTCTTTTCGATCACAAAGCAGCGTATATGGTGATGTACAGCATCGTCCAGCCGCTGAATGTCTGCGTGGCGGCGTTGGCGGTCGCCGAGATGATCGGTTTGATATTCCGGGACTACCCTGGACTTAAGACAACGGGCAAGTGGGCGATAAACGGTGCACTGGCCGTCTCGGTCTGCGCATCGGTAGTGGTCGCCGCGATGTTTCCGGCCCCGGAGAAGTACGGTTCTTTCTTCGTTTACTACGAACTGATCCTGGAGCGCTCGGCTGTGTTCAGTTTGGCGGCGATAATCGCCGTATTGATGGTTTTCTTATCGCGTTACCCGTTGCGGTTGGGCCGTAATACTCTGGTTGCCAGCTGGTTTTTCAGCGCGCTTTTCCTTGCGCAGGCCGCCGCCAAGCTCATCGACAGCATCTCCCCCCACCTTAGCTCCCGCTCCGTCGATTTCACTGAAGTTGGATTCTCCTCGATTTGTTACGTGGGGTGGGGTCTGCTCCTGCGGACGGCGGACGCACCGGAACCCAAGCGCCAGCCCATTGACAAACTGAGGGAGGCGCGCCTCCTCCAGCAACTTGAATTAATGAACGGCGTTCTTAGCCGTACCATTCACCGGTAATAGTACAAAACCCCTACAGGGAATTTCCAGAATTTGCTTGCATTTTCTTTTGACTTCGGTTACGCTCAACTTATAATTCAGCCAAACGGTTTTCTTATGGAACTTCAATTCTCGCTATTGCTCGTTCTGATTGTCGCGGGTTCCGCGGTGACGATGTTTGCTGCGCGGATGCGAATGCTGTCTTTCCACAATCAACCTAAAACAACGCTTCCCGACGCTGATCGTTACCGCCCGATGTTGCGGCTGCTGTCGGACGCCGACATGGATTTCGCTGCAAAGAGCCCCATTCTGCGAAAAAAGATGCGGACTCGTCGGCGTGAGATGTTCCGAGGCTATCTTCGCTGCCTGACGAGGGACTATGTTGGGCTTCTTTCCAGCCTTCGCAGAATCATGGTGGAGTCCGATGTCGACCGTCCCGATCTGGCCAAAGCGCTGGCGAAGAACCGCGCTATGTTTGCCTTGGCCCTGTGCCGCATCGAAATTCATCTACAGCTTCACGCACTGGGTATCGGCAAGGTGGATGTCTCCGGTTTGGTCGGCGCACTGGACGCGCTCCGGGGCGCAGTCAGCGTGATGACACCTGCGACCGGCTCGGCCTACTGACCCTCGGGTTCCATCCCTCCTCTCTGAGGCTGGCAGGTATACCCGTCTGGTAGGAAGAGTACTTCAGGCTGACCCCCAATAGCTTTCTGATGGCCGTTCCATCGACGCTGCGGCCGACCACCGGAAAACCGGTGGAGGCGTCTGGCAGTGGCCAACCGATAAACTCCGCACACCATGCGGCGACCTCTTCACTCGCTGCGGGGAGACCGTCGGCTACGGGCCAGGCCCCCGTCAGTTCCGATCGGATGCCAGCCCCCAGTAACGCCGCAAGGTCATCCACATGGATGCGGCTGACAACTCCACCCGCCCCGCGCGGGAACTTGCCTTCACGCAGGCGAACCTGAATTCCCCTTCCTGGACCGTAGATTGCAGCGCTGCGAAGAATCAGGCTGGTCCACGGTGCCTGGGGAGACGCGATCCATTCTTCTTCATCGACGCGGGCAGCGCCTTTATCGTCAATCGGAGCCACGGGACTGGTTTCCGAAACGCGATCCTGCGCGCCGTAAACGGAGGTCGACGAAATGTAGAGTATCCGGCGGGGAGAAATCTCCCGAATCAGCGTACGAGTTGCGGACTTTTCCGCGTCGTTCAACGGCGGGATCGTATGGACCAGAGCCGCGCCGCGTGGTATTCCCTCAGGCCTGAGAGGGCAAAATCGCACCCCGAGCGCTTCGAATTCGGCGAATCGCTCCGGGCCACGGACCGCGGCGAAAACTGGTACGCCATCCGCGCACAGCTTTCGAGCCAGACGCTGCGTCGTGAATCCCAGACCGAGGAGTACGACGGGTTCGGTCATCCTACTGGGCCAGCGGTTGTAGAGAGCGGAGAATTCCGTCCGGCTCACGCACACCTTCGGCCACGATAGCGTCGGCTCGAATCTGCGTATCGGCCGCAGCGTAAATGCGCAGTTCATCGGCATTGCCGGATGGCCGGATGTGGGCAACGTCGGTGTTGCTGAAGACGATCCGCACTCCGTCCGTGTAGTCCAACCGGGAAACGGACGTGAATCCACGTGCGCGCGTGAAAACGCGAGCCAATGCCGTCGCGACCGCGGCATGAGCGTCCGGATTTCCCTGGGAGGGGGTAAGCCGCCGAACCACCTCCAGGCCTGCGTCGCGCGGAAAATTCTTCAGCAAGCCGGCTTTGCTGAACCGGCGGGGCAGTTCCCGGAACAATTCGGCGACGCCCACGCTGCGCTCAGCCGCCTCAAAGAGCACGCCCAGGATTGGCAGAAACGCGTCGCGGGTTGGGAGCGCGGCCAGTCCGAGCCCGTTTCGCTCCACGCCGGAGCCGAGCAGGAATCCGCCGTTCGCTTCCCAACCGCAAACCGTGCGGCGTCCTTTCACCTTCGCCGCAGCCATCCCCGCGATTACGAATGGAGAACCAATGCGCGTCTTGGGCTCCAGGACGCCGGCAAGCGACCCGCGGTCGATCGCGTCGTTACAACTGATCGGCACAACGACCGCGTCGGCACGCAGATAACCGGCCACGATCATGCCCACCAGATCGCCGCCGAAGAACTTCAGCGTTCCGTCCGGCGGAGTGGCGGCGAGGATCAACGGACGGTCGCTATCGCCATCGGTGGAAACGACGGCCCAAAGGTCCTTGTGCGACTCCGCCAACTTCCGAATGGTTTCCAACTGCGCCGCGTCGATATTCTCTGTGTCGATCGGCACGAAACTGTCGCTCCGGCCGGCAGGAATTACATCCGCGCCGAGGCGCGCGAGCAACTCCGCCAGCAAATCGCGACCAACGGCGGAATGCTGATAGACGAGAATTCTGCGTCCGGCCAGGCTCACGGGCTGACTGGAAAAAAAGTCCAGGTAGCGCTTGAGATACCCGGCCCGGCCCGCGTCGACGGCCGGATTCAAGGCGCGCCGATCACTGAGGGCGCCGCTCTCGTCGAAAATCGAATTGCCGAACGATTGTGCGTATAGTCGTTCACGAACTTCGGCGACCTTCGCGCCAATCGGCGCTTCATGTTCTTTTAATAGTTCGCCGCGCGAAGTATTGAGCTTATAGCCGTTGCGGTCGAACGGGATATGGCTCCCGGTGACCATGACGCTCCCACAACCGCGGCCGACGGCATGGAACATCAGCGCCGGCGTGGGGATTTGCCCGAGATTCACTCCGCGCATGCCCGCGTCCGCGATGGCGCGCTCCGCGGCCTCGCACAGGGCGGGAGAACTCGGCCGCAAATCGAGGGCGTAGTAAAAAACGTCGCCTGGCCGGATCCCGCCGGCTTCCGGAGCCAGCGATTTCAGATATTCCAGCTCCGCCGTAACGTTGATATAGATCTCTAACTGCGTGAGATCCACGATCAGGCCCCGACGTCCGCTGGTGCCGAACTGAAGCACTTTCGGGACGTGGTTGAGCTGTGAGCGCAGGGTTGGCATTTCGTTCTCAGTCGCGGCGGATCGATTGTGCGAACTCCGCGCCGGCGGAAAACTCGCCTTCAAAATCCACGCGCAGACTCTGCAGCCTGGCGATATAGGCGTCGAGCGCGGCGGCAATTTCGCTTTGGTTTGTATCCAGAATGTCGCGCCACAAATCGTACGAACTCAGGGCAAGCCGCGTCATGTCCGTGAGACCAGGTCCCGCAACGCTTGCCGCCAGAGGCTGACGATCGTGCAGAGTGGCGGCGAGCGCCGTGGACGCAAGCTGCGGCAGATGCGAACTCCACGCTACGCGCCTATCGTGCTCGGCCGCCGTGAGAGCCAGCAGGCGCGCACCCATCTTCTTTATCCAGCCGCGAAGCTCAACTTCCGTTGGATTGTCGCGGTATGACGTTAATATCCACGGGCGACCATTAAACAGGTCCGCATCGGCCGCTTCCGCGCCACGTTGCTCCTTGCCCGCCATTGGATGTCCGCCGACGAACTGGCAGTTCCTCAGGTAAGCCATCACCGTTTTCTCTATAGCCAACTTGGTGCTGCCCGCATCCGTGACCAAAGCGCTGCGTTTCACCAGTGGATCGAGTAACTTGATGGTTTCGATAATGCCCGAAATCGGCTGCGAAAGAAAAATCAAATCCGCCGAAGGCACTGCGTCTTCAAGCGCGAGGCCGGTGTCGATTGCGCCGCTCTCAATCGCGGCGGCGATGCTGCGCTTCGAACTCACGCCGGTTATGGATCCGGCAAAGCCTGCCTTTCTGAGCGCAAGGCCGAACGACGCCCCGATCAGCCCGACGCCGACAATAGCCACGCGGCCGATGCGGGGTTGTTCGCTCACTGCGGACCCCATATCAGATCGTGCGCCCTACCGCAACCGCGATCAGCCGCAGTTGTTTCATCAATTCCATGTATTGCGCGCCGCTGAGAGATTGTGCGCCATCGCTGAGCGCGTGGTCGGGGTCGTGATGCACTTCCATGAGCAGGCCATCGGCACCCGCCGCGATTGCGGCGCGCGCCATGGGCGGCACCTGATCTCGCCGGCCAGTGCCATGCGAAGGGTCGCCGATCATAGGCAGATGCGACAGCTTCTTCACCACGGGAATCGCGGATACGTCGAAGGTATTTCGCGTGTACGTCTCAAAAGTGCGAATGCCGCGCTCGCAGAGCATCACGTCGTAGTTCCCGCCCGAAAGGATGTATTCGGCGGAAAGCAGGAGCTCTTCGATGGTTGCCGAGAGGCCGCGCTTCAGCAGCACCGGTTTGCGGATCTTGCCCAGTTCCCGGAGCAGATTGTAATTCTGCATGTTCCGGGCGCCGATTTGCAGGATGTCGGCATACTGGACCATAAAGGGAATCTGCGTCGCGTCCATTACCTCGCTGATGACGAGTAAGCCGCGCCGGTCGGCGGCGGAGCGGAGCAATTGCAGACCCTCCTCGCCCATGCCCTGAAAACTATAGGGCGAAGAACGCGGCTTGAACGCGCCGCCGCGAATAACCTTCGCTCCGCCTTCGGCCACGATATCGGCTGCGCGTTCGATCTGGTCCCGGCTCTCCACGCTGCACGGTCCGGCCATGACGACGATGTTGTTGCCGCCGACCTCGACATTCCCGATACGCACGACTGTACCCTGGGGACGAAAGCCCCGGCTGGCAAGTTTGTACGGCGAAACGATGCGATGGACTTCCTTGACGCCCTCGAGAACCTCGAAAATCGCGGTATCGAAGTCCGTCCTGCCGCCAACCCCGCCCAATACGGTGTGGAGCGCGCCGGTGGAACGGTGAACGTCGAAACCGTCCTCAATCAGACGGTCCATCACGCGCTGGATCTGCTCGGCGGAAGCAGCCTCCTGCATCACAACTAACATGGTTGCCCTCTCACTTTGTCTTCGCTCTTGCCCGCGGGATTCATTCGCTCTCTCTGGATCTTGCGCATTTCGTCCATGATCCGCTCGAAGATTCGCATAACAGCGTCGTTCGGCATGGGTCCGGAATTGTGGGCCGCGACGTTCGCATAGACGGCATCCTCGCGTTTCGGCTCGTAAACCGGCAGCTGCGCTTCCTTTTTCACCTGGCCGATTGTTTCGACGATGTTAGTGCGCTCGTTCAGCAGCGTCACCAGGCGGCGGTCGATGTCGTCGATGCGCTCGCGGCAAACGGCGAGTCTTGTTTCGGGAGTGTCATTTTGCGGTGCCATAATTACCCGCTTCGGGGCGATCTCCGTGCAAAGCGGATCTCCCCGGTGCATTCCCTAAGATATCGCGGCCTTTCTTAGTGGCGCCGTCAGTTCGCGCATGAACGCCTCCAGACCTTCCGGATCCTTTTCAATCTGGCGAACAATGGCGCTGCCCACTACTACCGCATCCGCGTGACCGGCCACCGCCGCAATCTGAGGCGCGGTTGATATGCCGAAACCCATGGCCAACGGAAGATTGGTCAGGGAGCGCATCCGTTCGATGAGCGGGAACGCGGTACCGGAAAGAGTTTGTCGCTCGCCCGTGATGCCCGTTCGCGAAACCAGATAAACGAAGCCGCTGGAATATTCGGCGACGAGCTTAAGGCGATGATCCGTACTCGTGGGCGCGGCGAGAAATACCGTATCGATGCCGGCTGCGCGCATCACCTTGACGTAATCGCCGGCCTCTTCCACGCTGACGTCGGTGAGGAGACAACCATCGATGCCGGCCGCCTTCGCGTCCTGCGCGAGTCGTTCGAATCCGTAGCGAAGCGCCGGATTCAGATACGTGAACAGCAGCAACGGGATTTCGGATGTCTCGCGGATTTTGGCGGCGATGGCCAGGACTTTAGCGACATTCGTCCCGGCGCGGATAGCGCGATCCCCTGCCAATTGGATAACGGGGCCGTCGGCTATCGGATCGGAAAAAGGGACGCCGAGTTCGATAAGATCCGCGCCGCCACGTTCAAGCGCGGCGACGAGACCGGGCGTGGCTTCCGGAGTGGGATCTCCTGCCGTAAGGTAGGCAATCATGCCGCAGCGGCTTTCACGGCGGAGAGTCTCAAAAAGCTGGCCGATGCGGCTCACGCGTCGCTCCGCGCCGGGTACGCGCCGACTGACCCCGCGATGCGCTGGCGGGAATCGCAGGCAAACCCCACAGCCCTCATACCTGATCCATCTCTTTCAGGTTTTCCCGATAAATGTCGATATCTTTGTCGCCGCGTCCGGAGAGATTCACAATAAAAATCTGGTCCTGGCCCTCGGACGGCGCCCGGCGAATCGCTTCCGCGACGGCATGCGCCGATTCGAGCGCCGGAATAATGCCCTCGGTGCGGCTCAGCGTCTTGGCCGCCTCAATGGCATCCGCGTCGCTGCAGCCGACATACTCCGCTCGCCCTTTGTCGTGCAGCATGGCGTGTTCCGGGCCGACCGAGGCGTAATCAAGACCAGCCGACACAGAATGCGTAAGCGAAATCTGGCCGTCGTCGTCCTGTAGAAGGTAACTGTAGGTACCCTGCAAGACTCCCGGCGATCCACCGGCAAATCGCGCGGCATGGTCGCCCAGTTTCGGTCCGCGCCCGCCCGCTTCCACGCCAACCAGTTTCACCGCGGCGTCTTCCAGAAACGGATGGAAAATCCCGATGGCATTACTGCCGCCTCCCACACACGCGATCACGGTGTCTGGAAGCCGCCCTTCCGCTTTCAGAATCTGCGCGCGGGCTTCCACGCCGATCACGCGATGGAAATCGCGCACCATCATCGGATAAGGATGCGCGCCCAGCGCGGAACCGAGCAGATAGTGCGTCGTCGAAACATTGGTAACCCAGTCGCGCATGGCCTCGCTGATGGCGTCTTTGAGCGTGCGGCTGCCGCTGGCGACGGGCACTACTTTCGCGCCGAGCAGCCTCATGCGGAAGACGTTGAGCCGCTGCCGGCGCATATCTTCCTCGCCCATGTAGACGGTGCAATCGAAGCCAAACAGGGCGCAGACGGTCGCGGTGGCGACGCCGTGTTGCCCCGCGCCGGTCTCCGCGATGATCCGCCGCTTGCCCATGCGCCGCGCGAGCAGCGCCTGGCCGAGGCAGTTGTTGATCTTGTGCGCGCCGGTGTGCAGCAGGTCCTCGCGTTTAATGTAGACTTTCGCTCCGCCGAGTTGTTCGCTCAGCCTCCGCGCATAGTACAGTGGCGTTGGCCGGCCCGCGTACGTTGTCAGCAACATATCGAGCTCGGCGTGAAATGCCGGATCGGCCTTTGCTTCGATGTACGTGCTTTGCAGTTCTTCGAGCGGCGACATCAGGACTTCGGGAACATAGCGCCCGCCGTAAACGCCGAAGTGTCCGCCCGCGTCCGGTTGTGAAATCATGATCCGAGCGCCGCCTCAATAAACCGCTTCATGCGGACGTGGTCCTTCTTTCCCGGAGCCGTTTCGATGCCGGAACTGACGTCGACGCCCCAGGGTCTGGCGCGCGCCACCGCGTCGCGCACGTTGTTCTCGTCGAGTCCGCCCGCGACGATCAGTTTTCCCGGAAAATCCGCGCCCAGCGACCAATCGAACGTCTTGCCGGACGACGGGCCATCGAGCAGTATGGCTTCGGCCGGATAGTTCGGATACCCGATGCGACCGTCGGAGACGCGAAACGCCTTCCAGACGCGCATGCCGCGAGGGTGCTGCTCCGGCGTTTCCGCGCCGTGCAGTTGAGCGACGTCGAGGCCGACCTGTGCGCCAATTTCCTCGATCTTCGCCGGCGTTTCGTTGACGAACACGCCGACCTTCCAGACGGGCTCCGGAATGTCCTTCGCGATCGCTTCGAGCTGCGCGGGGGTAACCGCCCGCGGGCTTTTTTCGTAGAAAATGAAACCAAGCGCGCGAGCCCCCGCGTCGACCGCCGCCAGTGCATCATCGCGATTCGTGATGCCGCAGATCTTCACGAACATCACGCCACCAACTCCCGCACCGCCTGCGTGGCGTCGCCCGATTTCACCAGGTGCTCCCCGACGAGGAAGGCGTCGTAACCGGCCCTCATCAGGCGATGGATATCGTCCACGTTGAAGATGCCGCTTTCGCTCACTTTGATAACGCCATCGGGGATACCGGCGGCGAGCGCGACCGACGTATCGAGCGAAACGCGAAATGTATTCAGATCCCGATTGTTGATGCCGATGATGCGGGCGTCGGAGCGCACGGCCCGTTCGAGTTCCCGATCGCTGTGGGCTTCCACCAGCGCGGCCATCCCGTACTCGGCGGCGAGTTCGCGCAGGCCGCGGAGTTCGCCGTCGTCGAGAATCGCGACGATCAGCAGAATGGCGTCGGCGCCAACGGCCGCCGCTTCCAGAACGTGATAGTCGGTGAGCGTGAAGTCTTTGCGGATAACCGGCAGCGTGCAGGCGGCGCGGGCGGCGCGCAAGTCGTCGAGGCTGCCCTGAAAAAACTCGCGGTCTGTCAGTACCGAAAGCGCGGCCGCGCCGCCGCGTTCGTACTGGCGGGCAAGTTCGGCGGGCCGGAAGTTTTCAACAAGCAGGCCTTTGCTTGGGGACGCTTTCTTGATTTCCGAAATTATCGCCGGGCGCTTTGCCCGCAAAGCTGCCGCGAAATCGCGGCGATTTCCCCGGCGCGATTCGGCGGCGTGGCGCAGATCGGCGGCCGGAACCGCGGCGGAGCGCAGTTCTTCCCGTTTGTGGGACACAATTCGAGCCAGGATTCCGGTAGGCGGGGGTGCCAAATTTCATGGTAGCGTGCGAGTCGTTCTGTGCCATTCGCGCATCTGATTGAAGCCTCGCGGGAAAGCTCGTTTTGAAAAACATAGACCGAAAGCCCGGCGGGGTAAAATCTTATTCGAGGAATACATTCGACAAATGGCAACACCTTACGAAAGTGCAAGATTGATTCTGCAGTTGTATGAAATGCGGCGCGACCCGACGATGCGCGAGGCGCGGAACTTCTGGATGGGCTTCTTCCCGGAGACAATCGATGAATATCTCGGAGCAATGTCGGGCCCGAACGGCGCTTACGTCCGCATGGTGTCGAGTTACTGGGAAATGGCGGCATCGCTGGTGTTGAACGGCGCGATTGACACGAAGATGTTCAACGACGCGAATGGTGAGCACGTGATCGTGTTCGGCAAGATCGAACCGATTCTTCCGGCATTCCGGGAGAAGATGGGCAGCTCCGACGCGTTCAAGAGTCTGGAGACCGTCGTAATGGCGATTCCGGGTATTCGCGAACGCATCGACGGTTACATGAAGCGCCTTAAGGCCATGGTGGCCGCGCGAGCCGCAGCGAAGTCCTGAAACGCAAGTAAATCACGGGTCGAGGGGGCAGGCAGCGGTTCGCAAATCGCTGTCTGCCACGGCCCGGCAAGATCGCGACTGCTCCGGCCCCTATCGGGTGCCTGTCCCTGTCCTGTTATGGGAGGATTGACAATCCATAACCAATTGGTTATGATTGTGAGGTGCAAGCCCCCGGCGGACCTCTGGTCCGCAGGCGGCACAATGGAACGCGAACCATTCATAATCAATCCCGCAAAGCGGAAAGGACAAAACATGCGAATCAGACTAACAAGCGTCTTCGTCGACGATCAGGACAAGGCCCTCAGGTTTTACACGGACGTGTTGGGCTTCGTCAAGAAGCACGAATTCAAGAACGGAAACTACAAATGGCTCACCGTGGTCTCTCCGGAAGATCAGGACGGCGTGCAACTGGTGCTGGAGCTGAACGACAACCCTCCGGCAAAAACGTATCAACGGGAGATCTTTCTTCAGGGGAGAAGCGCGGCTAATTTCTTCGTCGACGACGTCCGGAAAGAATACGAGCGGCTGAAGGAACTCGGAGCGAAGTTCACAAAGGAACCGACCAGCGTTACGGGATCAATCATCGCAGTGCTCGACGATACCTGCGGAAATCTCATTCAGCTGACGCAGTTGGCTTGGTAACGCCATTCCTGGAGGGGAGGCTGGCCTCCCCTCGGTCTGAAACCCGTAACCGGGCGGTTATGATTACTTCATGCGAGCCGTAGCCGACGACGTCTTCAGAGCTCTCGCCGACCCGACGCGTCGCGCGATCTACGAGCGTCTGGCTCGCGATGGTGAGCAGACGGTCCACGCCTTAACCAGTCGCGCGGGCGTGTCGCAGCCGGCGGTTTCGAAGCATCTGGGGGTTCTGAAACACGCCAAGCTGGTGCAGGATCGGCGCGACGGACGCGAAACCCACTACAGCGCACAACCGCAGGCTCTGGCACCGCTGGCCGATTGGATAAGCATTTATGGAACGTTCTGGCGCGACCGGTTCGATCGCATGGAAGACTTATTGAAAAGGATGAACAAATGACCGATGCAGCCCCGGCGGGTACTGTGGTCGTAGAGCGGGAGATGCCGCATCCCCCGGAGAAGGTCTGGCATGCGCTCGCGCAGGGCCCCCTCATGGCGGAATGGCTGATGAAGAACGATTTTCAGCCCGTCGTCGGCCACCGGTTCAAGCTCAGCGCGGACTGGGGTTCGATCGACTGTGAGGTGATGGCCGTTGAGCCGAACAAGACGCTGTCCTATACGTGGGGGGCTTTTGGAGTGGGAAGCCTCGTCGTCTGGACCCTCAAGCCCACAAATACGGGAACGCTGCTGCGAATGGAACATTCGGGCTTCGGGCCGGATCAGGAGCAGGCTTACAAGGGCGCCAAATACGGATGGCGGCGGTTCTTTGCTTCCCTGGAACAGGTTCTGGCGCGGATCGACTGACGGAGCACCCGTCGTGGACCTGTCGGGACTTCGGATGGGGAAAAGGCCATGTCGTTCGGCGGCTTGTTTCGAAAGATAAGGCGGGTCTGGCCGGTTTACGGAGTTTGAACGGCCCGGACATCCGCGAACGGTGACAATATGAAGCGCGCAGAAAAAGAAGCGGGCGGCGATGTCCGAAAATCCGCGACGAACCAAAGCCATCCGTTGGCTGCCCCGGACTACGGTTCGATCGTCATCCGCGGCGCGCGTGAGAACAATCTCAGGAGCGTCTCGCTCGATATTCCCAAGCGCCGGATCACGGTGTTTACGGGGGTGTCGGGTTCCGGCAAGTCCTCCCTGGTTTTCAATACCATCGCGGCGGAAAGCCAAAGGCTGATCAACGAAACTTATCCGGCCTTCGTGCAGCAATTCATGCCGCATTACGGGCAGCCCGACGCCGATCTGCTGGAGAACATTTCGGCGGCCATCATCGTCGACCAGCAACGCCTCGGCGGGAATTTGCGCTCGACGGTGGCGACGGTCACCGACACGGCGCAGATGCTGCGCGTGCTGTTTGCGAGGCTGGGCGAGCCGCGTCTGCCCGCGTCCGGCTATTATTCCAACAACGATCCACGCGGCATGTGCCCGGAGTGCGAAGGCGTAGGCCAGGTGGCGGCTATGGACATGGCCGCTGTGGTCGACGAGAGCAAGTCGCTGAACGAGGGCGCTCTGCTTGCGAGAGGTTTTGATGTCGACGGCTGGTGGTGGTCCACCTATGTCCGCTCCGGCATGTTCGATCCCGACAAGCCCATCCGAAAATACACGGCCGCGGAACGCGCCAACCTGTTCGATCTCGACGACGGGCGCAAAATCAAGGTCGACAAGATGAACCTCACTTATCAGGGCCTGATACCCAAGCTGAAGGGATCGCTGGGCGGCAAAGATCCCGAGACGCTGCAGCCCCATATCCGGGCCGAATACGATCGCATCTTCACGCGCGGAATCTGCCCAGTGTGCCACGGCGCCCGCCTCAAGGCCGAGGCGCTGGCGAGCAGGGTTTCCGGCCGGAACATCGCTGAAATGTCGTCCATGCAGGTGAGTGACCTGGCCGCGCTGGTGCGCACTATCAAGGCCCCGCACGCAGGGCCGATGCTGGCAGCGCTGGCCGCTCGCCTCGACAACCTGGTCATGATCGGCCTGGGCTATCTGAGCCTCGACCGGGAGAGTTCGACCCTCTCCGGCGGGGAGAGCCAGCGGGTAAAGATGGTGCGGCATCTCGGCTCGTCACTGACGGATATCACTTATGTATTCGACGAACCCTCGGTAGGGCTGCATCCGCACGATGTGGGGCGTATGGCTGGCTTGATGCAGCGACTGCGCGACAAGGGCAACACGGTGCTCATCGTCGAGCACAAGCCGGACATGATCGCCATCGCCGACCATGTGGTGGACATGGGTCCGTTTGCCGGCAGCAAGGGCGGTGAAGTGGTCTACCAGGGCGATTTCGCCGGACTTTTGACCTCGGGCACACTGACGGGCAGCCACATGAAGAAGCACCAGCCGATCAAGGACAAGGTGCGAAAACGCAGCGGTGAACTGAAGATACGCCACGCCCGGCTCAACAATCTGAGGGACGTCTCGGTCACCATCCCGAAAGGGGTGCTGACGGCGGTTTCCGGCGTCGCCGGCTCGGGCAAGTCGTCTCTCATTGTGGGTTGTCTGCCCCAGGCTTACCCGGAAACCATCGTCATCGACCAGAATCTGGCGCGGGGCTCCCGGCGCTCCAACACGGCGACCTATACCGGCATTCTCGACAATGTGCGCAAGTCCTTCGCCAAAGCCAATGCGGTCGATGCGGGGCTGTTCTCGGCCAATTCGAAGGGGGCGTGCCCGGACTGCAACGGGCTGGGCGTCACGTATACCGACCTTGGTCATCTGGACCCTATGGCCACCATCTGCGAAACCTGCGAGGGCAAGCGCTTCCTGCCGGAAGTGCTGGAGCACCGGCTGCGCGGCAAGTCCATCAGCGACGTTTACGAGATGAGCGTTGCCGACGCGGTTGAGTTTTTCACCGAGCCGTCCATCGCAAGGATACTGCAAGGTCTGGACGATGCAGGCCTGGGCTACCTGACCCTGGGCCAGCCGCTCTCGACTCTATCGGGCGGGGAACGCCAGCGACTCAAGCTTGCCGCCGAACTCGGCAAGAAAGGCAATATCTATGTGCTCGACGAGCCGACGAGCAGCCTGCACATGAACGATGTGGACACGCTGATCGGGCTGTTCGACAGGCTGGTGGACGAAGGTTCCACGGTGATCGTCATCGAGCACAATTCGGACGTGATCGCGAGGGCAGACTGGGTCGTCGATCTGGGTCCGGGCGCCGGACACGAGGGCGGTACGGTGCAGTTCGAGGGCCTGCCCGCCGATCTGGCGAAGAGTGGAAGTACGCTGACGGGACGATATCTGGCGCAACGGCGGGGAGGCCGGTGAGGCGGCAAGAGAGTTTCAGTTGGATGCGGCACGGCAAGCTCAACCATCGCAATTTCCTGCGGCCCGAGTGTTCGATACATCCCAGGAGAATTGAACCTTCCACCGCGCGTGTTCAAATCGCCGCTGGTGGAGTAATGGTTGAGTACGGGCGGCGCAAATGATCGAGGAGATCCGCCGCAAGGTCCAGCGGAAGGAGTACGAATATTCCTTGCACGCGGTCAAGCAGCCCAAGTTGTTTGGTCCTGGGTTGCACGAAAGCCGGGAGATGGCTCCAAGTTGAGTGCACGCATCCGATCCGGACGCGGATCAAAATTATCACGGTTTATGAGCCCGATCTCGAAGAGTGGTTGATTTCAGGAAGCGGAGAGAGCGATGAGTTGTGACGTATGTGCTGTAGGCGAACGCCGCCCTCAACTGATCCGGTACAGTCTGTCGGTGGCGGATGAGTTGATTCTGGTGGACCACGTACCGGCTGAAGTCTGTGATCGGTGCGGCGAGGTTACGCTGAGTCCCGGTGTGGTCGAGCGTTTGCAGCAAACCGTTTGGCGGCATGAGCCGCCGGCCAGGTTCATCGAGACGCCGCTGTACGAGTTCGTAACCTGTGTGGACCGGTCAGCGAACCGGGTCCGGCGACCGAGCCTGAAAACAGGTCTGTTTACGCGCGAGGTTCGCCCGCTAGACGCGCTCAGAACTGAAAATACACGAACGGAATCGATTGATCGGTCGCGGTGAACAGTTCGATTACCAGCAGAGCGATCACCGCGGCGGCCGTCCGTACCCAAACCGATGACTGTGCGAGCCGCGTCAGCCACTGCCAATATTCTTCCGCCAGCGCGATCAGCAAGGTGAGAATCGCCAGCCGCCATTGCCACGGAGTCAGCAGCGACCGTCCGGCTCCCTGCCCCGCGAACATCTGCCCGATCACATATACGGCCGCTGTCAGCGTCTTCGCACGGAAGAATACCCAGCCAATCGTGACCAGCAGGAAAGTCAGAACCGCCAGCGGGATACGCATCAGGCCGGTCCTCTTTTCGCGCCCCCACACCAGGCGTTCGATCGACAGCAACACACCGTGATACCCGCCCCAGATCACGAAGTTCCAGCTTGCTCCGTGCCACAATCCGCCGAGTAGCATCGTCAGAATCAGGTTGGCGCGCGTGCGCCAGGCCCCTTTGCGGTTGCCTCCGAGAGAGATGTAGACGTAGTCGCGCAGCCAGCTCGACAGCGTCATGTGCCAGCGGCGCCAGAACTCGGTTACGCTGGCCGAAAGATAGGGACGCCGGAAGTTTTCCGGGAAGTGAAAGCCCAGCAGCAACGCAACGCCGATCGCGATATCGGTGTAGCCGGAAAAATCGAAGAAGATCTGGAGGCCGAACGCAATGGCACCGGTCCACGCCGGGATTATGCCCGGAAGCGCGGACGGATTAGCGAAGTAGTGGTCGGCCACCAGCGAGAACTGATCTGCGCAAACCAGCTTCTTGATGTAACCGGTCAGGATCGTGGCGCAGCCGCGCTGCCATTCTTCGGCGGTCGGAGGCCTCCAGTGGAAATAGTCGGCAAAGAATTCTTCCGCGCGTACGATAGGTCCGGCGACCAGTTGCGGAAAGAACGAGACGAACAGGGCGTAATCCACGTAGCTTCGGATGGCTGGCTGCTTCTTCCGGGAAACGTCGATAACGTACGACATGCTTTGGAAGGTATGGAAACTGATCCCGAGAGGGAGAATAATCGCCAGCGGCTCGAAATGCGCGCCGGGCGATACCAGACCGAGCCACGTTTCGCGCAGGAAATTGGCGTATTTGAACCAGCCCAGCATACCCAGGTTCGCGCACAGGCTGACGACGAGCGCGGCATGGCGGCGCGCGCCTTCGCGGCTTTCGATCCAAAGCGCAGCCAGATAGTCGATCGTGATCAGCAGCAAAAGGATCGCGACATAGCGCGGAATCCATGCCATATAGAAGTACAGGCTGGCCGCGAGGAGCAGGTACTTGCGCGCGGGCTTCGGCAGCAGATAGAACAACGCCAGCACGACGACCAGAAATACGGCGAAATCGAGCGAAGTGAACAACATCAGCGGGCGGCTCCCGATTTGCCGGCCTGGAAGCCGAGGATGGAGTCCACGCGCTGCGCCAGTCGTACAGTAAAGATCGGGCGGCCGTCGCGATTCAGATGGAGGCCGTCGGCAAAGTACTCCGGACGTTCCAGATCCATGAAGGTCCCGCCGGGTAGCACTTCGGTGCGCGGCCGTCGCGCGGCGCTGTCGATAAAACCCGTAGTTGGCCTCGTGACCGGTCTGGCTTCCGGATCGACGAGCGGGGCGCGCGGCAATTGCAGGAAAATCAGGCGAGTCGGCGAGTTCTTGTAGAGGTCAAGAATGCCGCCCAGCCAACGTTGCCGATAGCGCGCGAGCGCGCCCGTATTCGGAACCGACTCGGGAAGCACAAACCGCTTGACCTGATCGCGAATAGCGTCGTCAACCCCAGCCGGGAATCGGATGGCCCGATTGCGCCAGTCGACAGTGAGCGCGCGGAGGCTCTCGGGCTTGCCGCCGTAGCCGCTGATGTAGGCGAGGCCGTTCTTCCACCAATCCGCCGCGTGAGGGATTCGCTTTTCGGGGTGAGCGAGAAACGCCTGCACGTCGTTCCGCAGCAGAACGCCGCGGAACAGGCAGCCGAATAGCGCCCGATGCCGCAGAGTCATCGAATTGATGGACGAAGCGAAATCGATGCAATCACCCAAGCCAAGCCGCATTACCAGGTAGTTCTCGTCGGAGATTCGGTCTTCCGATAAGCCGAACGAATCGGCATCGGAATAGTTATCCATCGCGATCACGATGGCGGCGAAGCGGCGGCGGGTGGGGTCGGCGGCGCGCAGCGCGTAATACCAGACCCGCGGCGTCGTTCCGGCGACCCCGAAGTTCCAGAAATGGAGGCGGCGCTCGACGGTCGAATCGGCAAGCGCGGCCGGAAAACCCTCGGCGACGCGGGAATCTCCGACTACCAGGACTTCTGGGACCCTGGCTTTCGGCGTGACTTTCAGCCAGTGCAATTCGGACTCGAGGGATCCGGCGGAGGAGTCGGGTTCGAGGTATGCGTCGTACCAACCGGATCGGAAAAGCAGGCTGTCCGTGGCGAAAAACGCGGCCAGCGCCAGGAGTGTCCAGATAGCGCCCCGCGCTGCGCCGCTCAAGCCGGACATGACGTTCCGCACAGTAATCTTTCGATGATATAGCAGTCAAGCGGAGTTACCTGAAAAAGACGTGCGGGGTCGGCGGGGGTCGAGGTGCAGGGCCGGAGCGGCAACAGAGCGGACGGCGCGGCGTTGAAGGGCCGTCCCCGGACGCATTCTTCGGGCCGGGGTGAACCCAATTACACTGGCTGTAATGCGGAGAATGCGAAACGTGGCTGCGATTCTCGTGTTGTCCCTCGGCTGTGCGACGGCGCAGGATCGCGCCGACCTCAGGTTTGAAGTTGCATCGGTAAAGCCCGCCGGGCCTGAGCGCGACGGGCCTTCCGTCTACCGTTTGGGACCGGGCACCGAAGATGCCGAACGAATCGCTCTGGATCGGGTTTCGATGCTTCGCCTGCTGAACATTGCCTATGGGCTGGACTGGGACCAGATCTCCGGCCACGCGTGGCTTGCCACCGAGTATTATTCCGTCAATGCGAAGGTCCCGCCGGGAACCACGAAAGAGCAGGTCAAACTCATGTGGCAGGGCCTGCTTGCGGAACGTTTCAACCTTAAAGTCCATCTCACGGCGAAGGAATTTCCGGTGTACGAATTGTCGGTGGCCAGGGGTGGGCCGAAGATGAGAACATCCGGCGACGGGCCGTACGTGCAGCCGCCCGGTTTTCCGGTCCCGCCTTCGGGATCGCGGCACGGCTTATCGATGGCTCCGCCGAGGAACGTCCGCCAGACCTTTCGCGGCTATTCGATGGCGGAGTTTTGCCAACAACTGGCGTGGACCGTGGCGGCGGAGGGCCAGTCTGGCTGGGTCGGCTACATGTCGGTGGGAAGAGTCATCGATAAGACAGGCCTCAGCGGGGCCTACGATTTTACGCTGGAATTCGCCGGCCGGTTCCAGAGCGGCGCGTGGCCGCCTCCGCTACCCGATGGCCAGACGGACACTGCGCCCGCTTTTTCGACGCTCTTCAGCAGCAACTCGGCCTGAAGCTCGAAGAGAAGAAGGCGAAGCTGGACGTACTGGCGGTGGACCACGCAAACAAGGTCCCGAGCGAAAACTGACGGCCCGGCAACGCGCGAATCAGAACCGCGTCAGCTTATTCAGTCCGTTAAACGCCGCGGCCTTGTAGCATTCCGCGAGCGTCGGATAATTGAACACGGTATCGATGAAGTAATTCATCGTTCCGTTGAGAATCAGCACGGCCTGCCCGATATGAAGCAGTTCCGTCGCGCCCTCGCCGATGATGTGAACGCCCAGCAGGAGCAACGTCTCACGGTGGAAGATCAGCTTCAAACGGCCGGTTGTATCGCCGCCAATCTGCCCGCGCGCGATCTCGCGATAATAAGCCACGCCGACTTCGTACGGAACGTCTTCATCGGTGAGCTGCTCTTCCGTCTTGCCGATAAACGAAATTTCGGGGATGGTATAAATGCCGTACGGATAGGTAGCCGGATTTGAATGCAGCGGCAGATCAAACGCGCGGCCGGCTGCGATCCTGCCCTGTTCCATAGAGACCGAGGCCAGGCTCGGAAAGCCAATCACGTCGCCGACGGCAAATACATTGGGCTGAACCGTGCGGAAATTCTCGTCCACCTTAATGCGTCCGCGCGAATCCGCTTCGATCCCCGCCGCGGCAAGGTTCAGATCGTCCACATTGCCCTGACGCCCCACGGCGTACAGCAGCGCATCGGCTGAAATTTTCTTGTGGCTGTGCAGATTCGCCACCACGCCCTCCGGCGTTTGCTCCACGCTGGCGACTTCCTCGTTCATGCGCATGGTTACCCGGCTGTCGCGCAGATGATAGGAAAGCGCCTCGACCATCTCGTTATCGGCGAATTCGAGCAGACGGGGCCGTTTCTCCACCAGAATGACGCGTACGCCGAGCGTCGCGAACATGCACGTATATTCCACGCCGATCACGCCGCCGCCGACCACAATCAGCGTCTTCGGAATTTCCGGCATTTCGAGGATCTGATCGCTGTTGATGATGGATGTGCCGTTGATCGGCACCAGCGGCGAGGTCGCGGGCTTCGTGCCGGTGGCAATAATTACGTTCGCCGCTTCGTATTCCATTCGACCGCGCAGATTGGTTACGGCGACGTGCGTGGAATCGACGAAGCTCGCCACGCCGGTGAGCACTTCGACGCCGTTACGCGCCAGTTGCGCCTGGGTAACGTCGATCTCCGTTCTGATCACGTGCTGCACGCGGAAGATGAGGTCCCGCATTGTGATCTTTTCCTTGACCTGATAGCTGACGCCATAAATCGGCTTATAGCGGAAGCCCGAAAAATGGAGGACCGCCTCGCGCATCGTCTTGCTGGGAATCGTGCCTGTGTTGATGCAGACGCCGCCGAGCACTTCGCGCCGTTCGACCAACGCCACGTGTTTATCCGCTTTGGCGGCCTGAATTGCGGCTCTCTGCCCGGCAGGACCGGAACCGATAACGATCAGATCAAACTTCTGCATAGGGAAAAGTGAGATGCATCTCCCTATTCTACCGATGCAGTGTCACAATTCCGTTAGAAAAGCCGGTGGACGAATGAAATCGAATCGCGCCCGGGGCAATACCGGCGAATCCAGGGAGCCGGTGCCGCGGCGGGCGCGGCTACTGTTCGCAGGAATAGATGCGGTTGCCCTGGGGAGATCGAGTTTCGGAGGCTCTCATGGCAATATCGCCGAACCTCTGATAACCTGAGCACGCGAACCCGGTATGGACGGATATCGCAACGGGAGATGCGATCGGCGCACGGCGCGTCACCGGGCGGAAACGGCGCGATCGCATGGGCGCGGCGGCAAAACCAGCCTTCCGCTCTCGGAATATCCCGAGCGGTTATTTCGCGGGCGTGATATCGGTCACCGGAAGATCCCAGTGGGCGAGCAGAATTTCAAAACGCCGCTGCTCCTCCCGCGTGTACGTGGCCTGGTCGGGCCAGAGCTGTTTGATGATCCTGCCCTCGTCCGGGTTGGCCGTGGTGGCGAGCGTCGAGTTCTTGAATTGAATCGTAACCCGATAGTCCCAGCGGGCATCCTCCGTCATGTGGTTAGCCGGCGTCTCGATTTTCACCGAGTTCATGCGCCCGCTTTCCACCATCTTCCGGAGCAGCGGATAGTGATTCTTCAGAAACAATTGCAGAAATTCCTGTTGATGACCCCACTGAACTTTGTAGTAATATTCGACGGAATAGGGTTGGTTGGCCGCGCCCTGCGGCGGCGCGCCCTGCGCGTGCAAAAGCAACTGCGCGACAAACAAAATCAACACAAGGCGAAGTATGTTTTTCATAACCGGTGCATCGATTTTATCAGGACACCAGCCCGGGATCGCGGCAAACGTTGCAATTCACCTGAGCCGTGCAGCGGCCTGCCGGTCCTACCGCTGGCTCGCTTCGCGCGCGGCGACCTTGCGGTTGAACTCGGCCGACTTGCCCTTTGGCACCGTCAGCGCTTTCCAGTTCGTCCCGGCCAGGTGTTTCGCCAGAAACACGATTTGCCCCACATGGAATGCGTAATGCGCAATCTGCCGGTTGATCGCCTGCATTACGGAATGAGCTTCGCCCCGGATCGTCACCGTGCGCCCCAGATCGAAGTCGCTCAGCGGCTCCAGCGCCGCAAACAGAATCTGCCAGCCGTGCTCCCAGCTATCCATCAATTCGCCGCGCGTTGCAGGCGGTGCCACAAATTCCGAATCGCGGTCGCGATCCGGTTTCTCGCCATCGGTGGTCAGGAACTCCGTCCAGCGCGACCGCATATTGCCGGCCATATGCTTTACGATCTGCGCGATAGAATTCATCCCGTCGTCAAGCGTCGCAACCAACTGCTCGTCGGAAACCTGGGCCATCGCTCCCTCCGCCGTTTTCTTATATTGGCGGAAAATCGCGATCGAATCCTCGACTTGTGAAGTAGTGAATTTGAGGGCCATAGCGTGGTCTCACGAAACCGGATGGTGCTCCCTCTCGACGTCGGGCCGCTCGACGTCTGTTTGTTCAATAGCGGGAAGTGCGATGACCGGCCGTTCAATCATCGGCCGCAGCCGAAGCCCGCTCCACCGCTCGCACAACACTATGGAATCGGGCGGATTCCTCGAATCGAAGCGAAGCGATGCGTGGCCGATCATGCGCATTCGGTCTACCGGCAGCAGCGACTCAAGCGCCGAGACATCCTGCGCGGCGGTGTACTCGATGCCGCCGACCGAATAACAATACAGGATCACCGTACCCTCCACGTCAAGAATCTCGCAGTCGCCGATCTTGCCAATAGCGCAAATTTCCTCGCGGCGGCGGCGTTCCACTTCGTCGGGAGAAAGCTTCGGCCGGAACATTCGCCAGAGCCGAAATCCCGCCAACGAGACCACAAACCCGCCAAGTGCGATGCCGACCCATTGGATCGCATCCCCTTTCCGCGCCAGTTCCGCCCAAATTTCGGGCATATCAGGCTTGCACCCTGGACAACATATTGCCGGCGGTACCGTAACTGACCGCCGAACCCGAGTGCCGTTGGCAGGACACCCGGCAAATCCGAATTTCCACCATTCCCTAATGTTTTACGTAGTTGCGAACACCTTGTTGTAGTCTTTCAAAAACTGCTCGAGACCTTTATCCGTCAGGGGGTGATTAAAAAGGGAATCGAGCACCTTAAACGGCAGTGTGCCGATGTGGGCGCCGGCCAGCGCCGCCTCCACCACGTGCAGCGCACCGCGCAGAGAGGCGGCCAGAACCTGCGTTTCAAAGTCGAAATTCTCGTAAATCGCCACAATCTGGCGGACAAGGTCCATACCCGTCGCGCCGATATCGTCGAGGCGTCCGACGAAGGGGCTGATAAAGTACGCTCCGGCCTTTGCCGCGAGCAGCGCCTGCGCGGGCGAGAAACAGAGCGTGACGTTTACGCGGACGCCTTCGCCGCTCAGCGCGGAACAGGCTTCAATGCCGTCGCGTGTGAGCGGCAGTTTCACGACGACGTTCTTGTGGACCCTCGCCAGTGCCCTGCCCTCGGTAATCATCGCCTTCGCTTCCACCGCGATCACCTCCGCGCTGACAGGTCCGGCCACGATTTCGCAGATCGCGGCGATTTGTTCCTCGCGGGGTATGCCTTCTTTGGCAATCAGAGTAGGATTCGTGGTAACCCCGTCGACAATACCCCACCTCGCGGCCGCTCGGAGTTCGTCGAGATTTGCGGTGTCGAGGAAGAGCTTCATCCGTACCCAGTATAACGACTGAAACCAGTCCAGTCCGCGCGCGGGCCACCCGGCCGATCCCGCGGCACCTGAACAGCGGAGCAGTGCCGATGCGCGAAGCTGTGGAAAGAGGGTACACGTGGCAGTCCTGCGCTGTGGCGCCGGCAGAGTGCTCAGATGCGGCGAAGCGCCTGCGCCCGGCATGCGCAACCCCTGCACAGGATGGGACCGATCAATGTGCCGGAACCGAGGTGTCCGAGTCGCGACGGCAAACAGCGCCTCCCGCCTGCAACGGAAGTTGTCGAACTCCATGCCGCCGGGCGTCGCGGCCCATGCGCGGAACGCCGGAGTCCGACGCACTGGTCAGTTTCCGCTGGCAGGCTCAATCGATATCGTCTTCAGGCTTTTACTTTTTTCGTCGTACATGCCGGACACCCTGACTCTCTGCCCCGCATATTTCGCGCCAGCCTTTTGGTCGCTGAGTTTCATCACTGCCGTTCCGTCGAAGAGGGCATATGCGTTGGGCCCGCGAACGCACAGCCGTACGCACTCCGCGTCGGTTTTGTCTTTCATCATGTTGCTGTGCGGCTGGGACCCGCACATTGTATCGGTAATCGTGCCTGTGTAATTTCTTGGGGCCTCCGCGCCGGATACGGCCGGAGCGAGGAGCATCACCGTGGCAATAGCCTGACGAGCGATTCCGTTCATTATTTCATCTCCTTAACCGGATACGAATAAAGACGTTGCCGCCAACCGGGTGGTCGCCGTAGTACGGCCTGATGGCTGGTGGCAACCAGTACGTGGTGAAGTTGAATCCGATTCCTGTTTCGAGTGTCGCAAAAACCGGGACTTCCCGAGTGTAACCCGCGGTGTAGCCGCCAACTCTGAAGCTGCTTCCGGCGCTGATTGCGAGTATCTGTTCTATCTGAGGCTGCGCATCGAAAAGCTCGTCCTTGTCCACCAGTTCCGCGCGGCCCGTGATGAAATTCTTCGAGCCCACAGGCAGGACGGATTCAAGCAGATACGAATTCAGATTCCGGAACGACCCTGTATCGTGATTCCTCCCCCATATAAAGCTCGACGCCCAGGACGATCCGCCGATGGGCCTTGCGTAGTGGAGCGACGACGTCAGCCGGACTTGATCTCCGCGCTCCAGAGCCTCCGGATGCGCGATTCGTCCTCCGGAAAACTGCGCGGCCCAGTCCTTCGAGGGAAAGAACCACATGCGGGCCGACCAGGAATCGATCGTTCCAGCCTGAATGATCCAGCGGTTCTCGCCCGGTTCGGCGCCGTGAAAACCGCTGGCCTCCAGTTTCATCCTGCCGCGCGAGACGCCGAGGGTCAGTACATCGTCGGAAATGTGCGTCGAATCCTGCCAGTGGTGCGACAGCGGAGCTTCGGGAAGCTCCGCGGCGGATGCGCGGTGCGGGTAGGCCACGGGACCCAGGGCCGGGTCGCCGACCGGCGCCGCGTACAGGTCGATGAAGGTGTCGCCGGCCAATTCGTGGATGTAATGAAATCCGAGGCCCATGACGAAATTATGAGGGTGTTGGGCGTCGGCAAGGGGCAGGCCATACGCCGTTTCCCCGGTTTGAAACAGCTCCGGGTAACGCCGGTTGGTGATGGTGGCGGGTTCGAGGCTCAACATCAGTTCCACCGCAAACGTGTCCTTCGCGCCCACGCGGTGCGATGCCGACGCCATGAGCCAGTTCGTGGAGTAGAGCTTGTCTCCCCCGCGCGGACCCGATTGCTGCGTGTCCACCAGAAATGCGCTTGCCATGAACATCGCGTTCCAGCGGCTGAAATGCATCATCCGCATCGGCATCGGCCAGGATAGCGGATTTTGCGAGGTTCCCGACGCGAGGCCCATCAGGTAGAGTCCCGCCGGATTCGTATCGGCCATGCCTGGGCCCGAGTTAGCCGGCATCTGCGCGCGGAGTCCGGCCGTGGCGAGTCCGGCGGCGACCAGGATCACCGTGGCCTTGGGGGAGTGGCGGCAAGAAAACGCATTTGTTCCGAACAAGAGATGCTCCCGATTGCCCTTCGCGAATTACCGGATGTGGCGCGAACAGAAGCCCTGCGCCCCAGCTGAATGTAAGGCCGAGGACGGGATCAGACTCTGAGAACGAAGACGGAACGTGCGTCAGGGAGAGTCGGTGGCGGAACATGCCGGACGCGAGCCAGGCCGGCTGCTCCGGATTTAACCGGGAACAGTGCGGACTCAAAAACGAAAGTTAGAGAGTCGAACTGCGGACCCGCGGGTTCCGTGTACCGTTGGACGTAACACGCCGAAAGGGCCAAGTGTTTCTGGCAGGGGGCGGAAGGGTCCTGCGTGTCCGGCGCATGGTGCCTGTGGCAGGGCGGAACTACAGGAGCGTTCCGGTGGACCGAAGACATCGCGCCGGTTGCCGTGCATGTCGCGATGCAACTGGAAGCGGTCAGCACCGGCAGCATTGACAGAAGGGCGATGCATTTGCGCCATCCACGAATCACGGTCTCAGTCTAGCAAGCCCGCAAAGCGGCCCGGCGCGGTGCGGCCGGTTCGTGCGCGTGGGGTGGCAGGAGATTTGAGGATCACTGGCCGCCCCGCGCGATCAGGTCGTAGCGCATTTTGCTCAAAACCAGCGGCTGGCCCGGCGACTGCGTACACTCAAACGGCGGCGGGCACGGACTGGAGGAGGTCGCGTTCCGCCTGCTTCGGGTTCGCCACCTTTTCGTCGCGAACGATTTTCCCGTCGCGGAAATAGATATTGCGGTTAGCGTACAGCGCGATATCGGGCTCATGCGTCACGATGATCGTCGTGATCCCCTGTATCCGATTCAGGCCCTGGAAAATCGCCATGATCTCGATACTGGTCCGCGTGTCCAGCGCGCCGGTCGGCTCGTCGGCCAAAATGATTTGCGGGTTATTTACAAGTGCGCGGGCTATGGCGACACGCTGCTGCTGGCCTCCGGAAAGCTGATTCGGATGATGGTCGGCGCGTTCCGCGAGGCCCACCGAGGCGAGCGCCTGCAACGCGCGCGCATGGGGATCGGCCACAGGTTCGCTCGTATAGAGCAGCGGAAGCTCGACATTCTCGATGGCGCTGGTCCGAGCCAGCAGATTGAACTGCTGAAAGACGAAGCCGATTTTTCGGTTGCGGATTTCAGCCAGCTGATCGCGGTCCATTTCTTCCAGTCCGATGCCATCGAGGCGGTAGATTCCGGATGTTGGTTTGTCGAGGCACCCGAGGATATTCATCAGCGTCGATTTGCCCGAACCGGAGGGACCCATGATTGCCACGAAATCGCCGCGCGCGATTTCGAGCGATACGTCGCGCAACGCCGCAACGGTGAGTTCGCCGATGCTGAAAGTGCGGGACAGATGCTCGACTTCGATAATGTTCGGACCCGACGCACTGTCACTCAAACCATCACTCATAGTGCAGAGCCTCGATCGGGTCCATGTACGCGGCCTTGCGCGCCGGGTAGAACCCGAAGAACACGCCCACCAGAGCCGAGAACAGAAACGCCACGACGATGGAACCCGGACTCACCACGGTCGACCATTGCGCGAAATACGAAATCAACATGCTGGCCGTGATTCCCAGCGCAATGCCGATCGCGCCGCCCACGATCGACAGCGTCACCGCTTCCACCAGAAACTGGCTGAGGATATCCCGCGTTTTCGCGCCGACCGCCTGCCGCAACCCGATCTCTTTCGTCCGCTCGCTGACCGATACGAGCATGATATTCATGATGCCGATTCCACCCACGATGAGCGAGACGGACGCGATCGCGGCGAGAAGGATCGACATCACTCTCGCCGAGGTTTCCTGAGCTTTGAAGACTTCCTCCATGTTGCGGATGGTGAAATCATCGTCCTCGTTGGCCTGCAGGTGATGGCGCTGCCGCAGCAACGCCTTCATCTGGTCCTGTACGTCGTCGGTTCTGCCTTCGCGCGCCTGCACGTAGATCGACCCGACGGCCGCGTAGTTGGCCTGGCTGGTGCCGATAACCTTCTTCTTCGCCGTTCCAATGGGCATCAGAACCACATCGTCCTGATCCTGTCCGGTCGGCGATTGTCCCTTGGGAACCAGCGTTGCGATCACCGTGAACGGCACGGTCTTGATGCGGATGATCTGGCCTACGGGATTCTCGCCATTGAACAGGTTATCGATGACCGTCTTGCCGAGCAGAGCGACTTTGGAAGCCGCTTCCACATCGCTCGTCGTGAAGGGCTGGCCCTGTTCGACCTGAAGGTCGCGGACAGACAGATAATCGGGCGTCGTGCCGAGGATCTGAGTTCCCCAATTATTGTTGCCGAAAACGATTTGCGCGCCTCCGCGAACGGCGGGCGCCGCATAGGCGGCTGCGTCGCATTCGCGCATGATCGCACGCGCATCGTCCTCGGTAAGGGTTTGCGCATTGCCGGTGCCGGTCCGGATGCCGGAACTGGTGATGCTCCCGGAAAGCACGACAATGAGATTGCTGCCGATAGACGCGATCTGTTCCCGGATGCGCTCCTGCGCGCCGGAGCCGACGGCCACCATCGCGATCACCGCCGCCACACCGATAATGATGCCGAGCATGGTGAGCGCCGAGCGCATCTTGTTCACCCGCAGCGCCCGTAGCGCTATCTTCATGCTGGCCAGAATCTTTCTGGTATGCATGTCAGAACCCCAGTTTCTTCGTGCTCACGTTGCCCTGGGGCGTGGAACCGGAAGTGCCCGTCTTTGCCGCCGTTCCAGTGACGACTTCCTGGCCTTCCTTCAGATCGCCACCGAGAATCTCGACATGGTTCGCATCGCTTATGCCGGTTCTCACGCGAACGGCCTTCAACTGGCCCTGCTGATTCAAAGCGTAAACCACTTGCGCCTCGCCCGCTGTCTGTCTTGAAGCGGCGGTTTGTTTCGAGGCGGAGATTTGCTTCGCAGAAGAGCTCGGGACCGAAACGCCAATCGGCCGGAACCGCAATCCCGCCTTCGGAATCCGCAGTGCATTGGCCGCGTGGCCGGTAAAGATCGTTGCGTTCGCCGTCATGCCGGGAAACAGCTTCAGGTCGGGATTCGATACGGCGATCACGATATCGTACGTGATCACGTTCTGCACGTTAATCGGTGCTTGTCGAATCTGCGCGACCTTGCCGCGAAAAGTCTGTCCGGGATAGGCATCCACCGTAAACGTTGCCTGTTGGTCGAGTCGGATCGGCCCGACGTCGGATTCGTCGACATTTGTGTCCACCTGCATCTTCGTAAGGTCCTGCGCGATCAGGAAAATGACCGGCGCGGAGAACGAGGCCGCCACCGTCTGGCCGACGTCCATGTTTCGGGACTCTACCGTGCCATCGACCGGAGCCAGAATTCGTGTGTGGTCCAGGTTGAGTTGCGCCTGTGCAAGGCTGGCCTTATCCTCCGCGACAACGGCTTTGGCTTGGTCGAGCTGGGTGCGAGCGACTTCCACGCCTTTTTGTGCGGCATCGGCGGAAGCCTGTGCGGCATTGATCGCAGCCTGTGCTGCGTCCACACTCGCCACAGCCTGGTCGTAGTTCGCCTGCGAAGTATCCGCATCCTCCTGGGACGTACTGCCGGTCTTGACCATGATCTGCCGCCGGTCGTTCTCCGTTTTCGCCAGCGCGACGGCGCTCTGCGCCTTCACAAGGCTCGCCTTCTGGTTAGCGACGTTGGCCTGAGCGCTGGCGAAGGTCGCCTGCGATTGAGCCAGAGTCGCCTCCTCCGTGACGACGGCGGCCTTCGCAGCATCGAGAGTCGCAGTCGCCTGAGCGACGACAGCTTTAAAGGGCGCGGGGTCGATCTCCGCCACCAGTTGGCCCTTCTTCACTTTGGTGTTGAAGTCGGCATAGAGCGCGATGATGTTGCCAGAAACCTGACTGCCAACCTGAACCGTGATAACCGCGTTCAGATTTCCGGTAGTGGTAACGGTGGAGTCGATGTCTCCGCGGTCGATGCGCGCGGTGACGTATTGCGCTGCGCCGGAGTTGCGAGAGAAGAAAATTATCGCCGCGGCGATTATGCCGGTCAGCAAGATACCAAGGGCGACCCACTTGCGGATCGGGCGTTCCCGGCGCGCGTCGGCGTGTTGAAGAGCCGTCTTCGCCGGATCAGGCGTAAGAGCGGGGTCCGGCTCCCGTGCTTTTTGTTTGATTGATCCGGTAGCCATGCCTCTGCGTAAGCACGTTATGTGCCGTGAGAAGACGTTTGCTTTCAAGCTGTTAAGGCATAGCAGCGCTTAGTCGCGCACTTGACGCAACGCGTGGCGCAACCGGGTGCATCGTCAGGCCTCGCGCGGGGGCCAGGTGCCGGACGCCGGGCCGGCGGAAATGGGGGCTGAGTGTGCGTCGCAAGGTCCGGCTATACGCGGGTTCCGCGAAACGATACACTGGAAAGCGAACGCATGCCACGAGCTGTGAAGTCCGCCGGTACGGAGACGCCCTCGGCAGTCGGACTGCGGCTGACGCGCCAGCGGCAGATCGTCCTCGATCTGATCGACAAGACAGGACAACATCTGGATGCCGAGAGCCTGTATCGGCTGGCCAGGGAGAAGGATCCGAAGCTGAATCGCGTTACCGTTTACCGCACCCTGAAACTGCTCAAGGAAGGCGGGCTGGTGGATGAGCTGGATTTGATGCACCACGCCGGCGAGCAGCATTACTACGAAACCCGCCGCAAGCAGGAGCACGCGCACGTCATTTGCCTCAGTTGCGGCAAGGTGGAAGAGTTTTTTGGCGAGCCGCTGCAAAGGCTGCGCCGCCAGATCGAAGCCCATTTCGGATTTGAGATCGTTCTCGCGCGAACCGAAGTGGGAGGCTATTGCCCGCACTGTCAGGCCTTGCGGGCGAGGGAGATGGAAGAGGCGGCCGCAATGGCGACCATTCCGGCGGCGCGACGTCGGCGTTCGTCTTCAGCAACGGCGCATGGACTCGCAACGCCACCCGGCTGAAGCAGGTGTTGCCGAACTCAACGCCGCCGCGCGACATTGCCGACGACGCGCCGCTGCGCGGCACTGCTGACGACGCGCCGCTGCGCGGCCCGAGCGCCCGGAGCGGTTGGCAGGCA
>PLEX01000164.1:0-45810 GCA_003136575.1 Bryobacterales bacterium
TGAGCTAAGGGCCCAAACTGTTTTATTTCAAAACTTTACGGCAATCTTTGGCTTGCCGGATTTCTTTCCTATATGCAATTCTATGCCTACCCCGATCCTCGCGACGTCCTGCACCGACTCTTCCAGCTTCTCAAAAGCGCGTTCCACGGACTCGGGCGATGGGTGAACGTATCTCTGCGAAACGGTGATGCTGCTGTGACCGGCAATTTTCATTATCGTAAACGCATCCACGCCGAGTAGTCCAAGCCTCGTCAGCTTGGTATGCCGCAGCGAATGCACGACGAAGTCCGCTGGCAGCTTGAGCAATTCACGAATCTTGAAGTACGGTGGTCCGCGACGTTACGAGTATGGGGTGACCCTTCGCCTGAGCGATGCATCGAAGTGTTTCGCGAACCGTGCGACGGCATCATAGTTTCGGCAGAGACAGCAAGCGCCTCGAAGATAAAGGAAGACCAGCAGTACGAAGGCATCCGCATCAAATTCCTCGCCCACATCCAAACGAACGATACCCATTGAGGTCGATGTCGGATTCGGGGCGCCGTGAACCCCGGTCTGCCGAAAGTTGAGCTTTGCTGTGGCGGCCGCCGCTTCCGGGAAGCCCGCCTCTTACGGTGGCGCCGCGTCTGGCCGGAGCCCTCTCACGACACCATCCGTGGCAGATTGTTAAAATAAAGGGGATACATGCCAATTTACGAGTATCTTTGCCAATCCTGCGGTAAGAAATTCGAGGTTCTGCAGAAGTTTTCCGACGAACCGATCGAGACGCACGATGAGTGCGGCGGCAAGGTGGATAAACTGATCTCCACTTCCGCCCTGCAGTTCAAGGGCTCGGGATGGTACGTGAACGACTACGCCAAAGGCGCCACCGGTAAACCAGGGGAGACGAAAGCGGAAGCGAAAACCGACGGATCGAAATCCGACGGCAACAAGTCTGACGGCGGTAAATCGGACAGCGGGAGCGAGTCGAAGTCGGAATCGAAGTCCGAGGCGAAATCGGATGCTAAGCCAGTCACTTCGGAGTCTAAACCGGCAAGCGGCGGTTCGCCAGCGCCGGCTTCGAAGTAGCGCCGCCTACGCAGGCAGGGCCACTTGCCGCAACGCATCGACCAGTTCGCCGGCATCGACGTCGGTCATTTTTGCGCCGCCCTTCGTCACATAAAAGACGTCGATCGCTTTTTTCGCTTCGGTATCGACGAGAACCACTTCAATATTTCCGCCGCTCTTCGATATCACCGACGCGACGTCGCACAACAGACCCGGACGGTCCTGCGTCAGCAGTTCGATGAGCGTCGAAGAGGGAGAGGCGTCGTTGTTAAAGGCCACGCGCGCGTTCGCCAGCACGCGGGCGTCCGGCCTGACCTTCGGGCGCCGCTGCAGCATCTGATCCATCGAAATCTCGCCGCGAACAGCCCGCACCGCGGTCTTCACGACATTGTGGATTTCTTCCGGATTCAGATCCAGCGTGCGATGCTCGTCCGCAAAAGCGAAGGTGTCGATTACCGTGCCTCGGGCGTTGGAAAAGGCTTCCGCCTTCAGGATGTTTAAGCCAAAGCTGGAAATCGCGGCGGCAACCGAAGCGAACAGAAACGGCCGGTCGTTGGCCACAACGTTAAGCGTCCAGACTTCGGAGCGCACCAGCGAAACTGCAACCCCTTTCTCCGTTCCTTCAGAATCCTTGCCCTTTGCTTCCGCGTCCAGGCGCAGGTGCTCCTGAATTTCAGCCAGCGTGTGAATACGGACGTAGCGGGGAGGCAGTCCTTCAAGAAATGCCCGCACCTCCGCGCTTCCCTGGGTCTCCGGCGGCGCCATGCGGGCGCTGAGCTCGCGGGTCAATTCGTCATACAGCAGCATGTACAGCTTCCACAGCAACTGGCGACGCCACGGCGTCATCGCCGTCGGGTTGACCGCGCTGATGTCGGCCCAGGTCAGCAGGGTCAACAGCCTGAGGCGTTCCACCGTTCCGATCTTTCCGGCGATTTCCGCAACCACGGCGGGGTCCGAGAGGTCACGGCCGCTCATGGCGGCGGATAGTTCGAGGTGAGCGGAGATCAAAAACTCCACGATGCCCCACGCGCGATCGCTGATTCCAACGCGGCGCAACGCGGGTCCGGCCACCTGCACCGAGGCGTCCACATGCCCCACGTCGGGAGTGCCCTTGCCGACGTCGTGGAACAACAGCGCGATGGCAAGCAAATCCAGATCCTGGGTTTCAGCGACCAGTTCGGCGAACGGGTCGCCCTTCATCCCACGCAGATTGAGCACGGCAGTGATCGCGACCATGGTGTGCTCGTCCACCGTGTAGCGATGGTAAAAATCGCGAACCACGAGCGCTTCGATTTCGCGCAGTTCCGGGAAAATCGCTTCCAGCACGCGGCAATCGTGAAGCGTCCGCAGCGCGGTCGCCGCGTGTGGCAGCGCAAGCGCGCGCCGGAACTGCGTGAGCAGCGTGGATTGCTTCTGCGCCCAGTTTCCGAAGCTGCCGCATGAGCGTTCCAGCCTGTCCATGGTGTCGCCGGCGAGCGGCAGGCCGTGCAGGGCGATGAACTCAAACAAGCGCAGTACGATTGACGGATCGGTCTCCACCACGTTGTGGGCACGGAAAAACAACTCGCCGCGAACGATGGAGAAATCGGAGTTGGAGAGCCGGGAAGTCTTGTCGCGGAACTGGGAAAAGAGCGAACTGCCTTTGGCTTCGAACCGCTCCAGCCTTCGGTTGGCCAGCCGCGAAATCCCTCGAACGGCGCGATAGTAGCGCCGCATCAGGTCTTCCACCGACACCGGAGGAGCCACCCGTTCAGCCGCGTCCGGCGGCGCCACTTGCGCGTGTTGTTGCCCCGGAGCCGCGATCAGCGACGCAATCTCATCCTGGCGCTCGAAAGTGAAGCGGTTGTCGTCCCGCCCCGAAAGATAATGCAGAAAGCAGCGGATCTCAAACAGCACCGCCGTATCCGGCGGACTCTGCTCGTCGCCCGCGCCCAGCTTCGCCAGCCAGCGCAGAACCTGCACGTCGCGCAGGCCGCCGGGCGCGTCTTTGACGTTCGGCTCCAGATGGTAGATCGTACCCTGATATTCGAGGTGCCGGGTCTTGGTGAGGCGCGCAATGTCTTTGCCCAGTTCGGCGCGCGGATCGCGAATCTGCCGGAACAACGCCTCGTCGCCGGCCAGAAACCGGCGGTCGATCAGACTGACGGAGAGCTCCGCATTCGAGTTGTCGACGGTGTTGCACTCCTGCGGAGTGTGGACAGACTGGCTGACGCGCAGGCCCTGATCCCAAAGATCCCTCAAAAGGAGGGCGAGAGGCTCTTTGATCGCCTGCTGGGCTTTATCGTCCGGTATGAGGATCAGCAGGTCGATATCGGAACAGGGAAACAATTCGACGCGGCCATAGCCCCCTACGGCCGCGATGGCCGCTCCTGGAGGCATCGATTTCCAGCGCTCGCGGACCACCTGGTCGACCAGCGCCGTCCGCGCCGCCAACATCTCCGCCGCGTTACGCGTGCGAAAAAACCGGTCCCTGATATCCTGTTCCGTCACTTCTGCTTTCAGACCGCGGCGTCGCCCCGGTCGCCGTTGCGGATACGGATCGCCTCGGCAACTTCGTACACAAAGATCTTGCCGTCCCCGATTTTGCCCGTGCGCGCCGCGGACGTGATGGCGTCCACCACTTCCTCCAGGCGTTCGTTGGCAACCACCAGATCGAACCGGACCTTCGGCAACAGATCGACGTTGTATTCCTGGCCCCGGTATACCTCCTTGTGTCCCTTCTGTCTGCCGTGGCCCCGAACCTCGCTGATGGTCATGCCATCGATACCAATGTTCTTCAGGGCTTCTTTAACTTCTTCGAGCTTGAATGGCTGGATAATCGCTTCAATTTTCTTCATTTTTCGGACCTCAGTGCTCATGCTTCGATCAGGCTAGCTCGATCAAGCTTCGAGAGTATACCCTTCCTCGCCGTGCTGGCTGAGATCGAGACCCTGCTCCTCGTCTTCGGCCGTGGCCCGGACACCGATCGCAAGATCGCACACTTTCAGGATAATGAACGTGCCCGTGCCGGCGAGGGCGACGGAAACTCCCACGCCGATCGCCTGATTCAGAATCTGCGCGGGGTGGCCGTCCACCAGTCCGAGCGGGATAACCTTGCCGCCGATCGGCGAATCGTTGATCAGGTTCGTGGCGAAAACGCCGGTCAGCAATGCTCCCAGCGTACCGCCCGCGCCGTGGACGCCAAAAGCGTCCAGAGTGTCGTCGTACTTAAACATGTTCTTGACTGTAGTGACCATCCAAAAACAAAACATCCCGGCCAGCAGCCCGATCAGCAGCGCAGGCATCGGCATCACGAAACCGGAGGCGGGCGTAATCGCGACCAACCCCGCCACGCAACCGGAAATCCCGCCCAGCATGCTCGGCTTGCCGCTGTGCAGCCATTCCGCGCCCATCCATCCCAGAGCCGCCGCGGCTGCTGCGAGATGCGTCGCGACGAATGCGCTGGTGGCCAGGCCCGATGCCGCAAGAGCACTGCCGGCGTTAAAACCAAACCAACCCACCCACAACAAACACGCGCCGATCACGCTCAGCACCATGCTGTGCGGTTTGATCGGCTCGGTCGGATAGCCTTTTCGCTTTCCGAGATACAAGGCGCAAACCAGCGCCGAAACGCCGGAAGTTATGTGTACGACCGTTCCGCCGGCAAAATCGAAGGTCCGAATCGAGCCCCCGAGGTACGCGTTCAACAGCCCGCCTTTGCCCCAAACCATGTGCGCCATCGGGAAATAAACGACCAGTACCCAAAGCGTCGTAAACAGCGCCATCGCGCTGAATTTGATCCTTTCCGCGTACGCGCCCGAGATCAGCGCCGGCGTGATCACCGCGAACATCAACTGGTAGATCATGAAAGTGCCCTGCGGTATTGTACCGGCATAATCCGCATTCGGCTCTTTGCCAACGCCGTTCAGAAACATATACTTCAGGCCGCCGATGAACGGCGTGCCTTCGCTGAAAACCAAGCTGTAACCCACAATGGCCCAGATCACCGTAATCAGTGCCATCATGATGAAACTGTGCATCATGGTGGACAGTACGTTCTTTCGCCTGACCAGGCCACCGTAGAAAAGGGCGAGACCCGGACCGGTCATCATCAGCACCAAAGCGGCACTGGTGAGCATCCAGGCATTGTCGCCCGCCGACTGCGCGGTTTTTGCCGCAGCCTCCAGCGCGTTCAGACGCGCAGGCAAATCAGTTGCCGCCTGTAGCAGCAAAGCGAATGGAATCTTCATGGATAAGCCTCGGACGTGGAGGTTTTCAGGACAAAACCTATTATTCCTTTGTGGGTAGTCTCCAGCTAAATTCATAAAATGAATTTGCCGGATTGAAGAATTTTATATAACGCGCACCGGCAGCCCCGTTAGTCCAGTTGCTCCAGCCTACAGTGCGACCGCAGCACCGGGTCGTACTCCGACATGCAATCGTATCGCCCCTGGATGCGCCACAACTTCGCACAATTCAGAGAGCAAGGGAGGCGAGCATTTTCGGCGCCAATATTCGAGCAGCACAGATCGCCGGGAGGAGCGGCGGTTGGAATTGTAAGCGGGCTGGAAGCATTCCTCGGATGGTAGTACCATTTCAAGTTAGGTCCGCCAATCTGAAGAACGGATGATTTTTCCCGCGCGAAAGCCGCGCCCCGTACATGCTGGTTGAATTCGAACTCCTGCAGAAGGCCCAGCGTGGGGACGCTGGCGCTTTCAATCAGGTCGTCAGCACCTATCGCCGCCGCATTATGGGCACGATTTCGCGTCTCATCGGGCGTCCCGAGGACGTGGAGGACGTTGCGCAGGAGGTATTTCTGCGGCTCTATTTCTCCCTCGATCAGCTCCGAACTCCCGAAGTTTTCGAGCCATGGCTGTATCGCCTCACTGTAAATGCCTCGTACGACTACCTTCGTAAGAGCAAGCGCCGCCCGGAGTCCCGCATGTCGGATCTGTCCGAGCAGCAAGTGATGATGGCGGATGCCGCCGCCGGATCGAAGGCCCAGATCGAGGATGTTGAAAAACGCCGTGTCCGGGATACCGTCCAGGGTCTGCTGGCCGCCGTTTCGGAAGAAGACCGCATATTGCTGACTCTAAAAGAAGTGGAGGGGCTCTCGCTGAAAGAGCTGGAGCAGATTTACCACGTGAGCGAGAATTCACTCAAAGTGAGGCTCTTCCGGGCGCGGCAGCGAGTATTAAAAAACATGAAGGGCGTAACCACGCGGAGGGGAAGGACCGCCTCTTCTGGTGAGATAGTGTAAAAGTAGGTGAGACGGAACCGATCAGGAATGGTGTAGTGATATGAACGACGACCAATCGAAGGAGTGCATTTTCAACGGATCTGACGGTGCCGAATATGGACGTCGGCTGGACGAACTGTTCCAGTCTTACCGGGTGGCCTGCCCGGACCCGGAACCTTCCGTGAATTTCATGCCCGCCATGTGGGCCAAAATCGAAGCGCGCGAAGTGTCCGGCACTATATTCAACCGCGTGGCCAAAGCGCTGGTTACGGCGGCTTTGGGTGCCTCCGTCATCATGGGATTGCTCTCGGCCTCTTATAGCCAGCCCGCGTCGCCCTTTGAGGGTACCTATATTCAGGCGCTGGCGGCGGATCATGTCTCGGATCTGGAGCCGCTCCAGGTCGAGCGGATTTCGGAACTGGAGCAGTAATAACCATGCCGCGCACGCGTTTGACAGCCATCCTGTACCTCGTGCTGGTTTTCGCCAGCGGGATTCTGGTGGGTGTGGCGTCGAACCGGCTGTACACCGTCAAGGCATCGGTGAAGTCCAACCCGGCTCCGCGGAATATTGAAGAGCTGAGAACAAGCTACACGGCCGAAATGAAGCGGCGGGTTGGCGTGAGCGACGATCAGGCCACCGCGGTGGCCAAAATCCTGGACAACACGAAGAAGAAGTTCGACGATATCCGTCGTCAGGAGCGGCCACTGCGCGATCGCATCCAGCAGGAGCAAGTGGATGAGATCAGGGCGCTGTTGACCGACAATCAGAAGACCGCTTTCGACGCCTGGCGCGCGGAGAGGCTGAAGTCTCAGCAATTGCTGAAGCAGAATCGGGCGAGGGCCGCGACAGGCACCACGGAAAACGGCTCGGCGAAGTAACCGGATATCAGGCGAAAGCACTAAAAAAGGCGGCTCCCGCGTTGGGGATCCGCCCTTTTTTTACAGTCTCTTGAAGCTGGCTACCTGGCGGCCAGGCTGGCGGCCTTTTCGGCGCGCTGCTTCTGATACTTCTTCTCGAACTTGTCGACGCGGCCGGCGGTATCGATCAGCTTCTGCTTTCCGGTGAAAAACGGATGGCAGTTCGAGCAGATTTCCACGCGGATGTCGTTCTTGTTGGTGGTTCGTGTGCGAAACGTATGTCCGCAGGCGCAGACTACGTTCACCTCATTGTAGGCAGGGTGAATTCCAGCTTTCATTGGTTTACCTCAGGAAACTTTCTTGGGAATCTTCATGTTAACACGAGGTTGCGGTCCGACGGCATTTCGAAGGTTTGCCTCCGCCGAAATGACGAACCCCCGCGCGGTCGCCTGAGCGACTTGCGGGGGTCCGATTAGCCTTTAAACTGGAGGCAGTTACAGCGTCCGCGACGAAGCAACCGGTCCACAGGAAGATGGTCCCGTCACTGATAACGGAACCTGCAATATTGACAACGGTCGATTCAGCATTCGGCCACCTCACGCGGTCTACTACAGGAACTCATCTTTTCTGGACCACCTCCTTCTTCAGTGATACCTTCAAAGTACGCCCGCGCTTCCGCTTTGTCAAGAACAAAAATTGGAAACAATGTTTTATCCGAATGCTGCGTTGAAAGGGTGACAAATCGTTTCCCTTTGAAGCGCGCAAAACGCGTGCTCTGAGAACCTTTGATCAGCGCAGGTACGTCGCGCGATTGATCGCCGCCCACAGCCGAATAGCGAGCGTCGCGACCGCGGCGCTGACCGTCGAAATCGTCAGGAACCACACCAGCCAGGATAGCGACGCACCCGCGATATCGACCGGCGATTGCGGGTAGTCGACCTCCACCCACAAGACGCCAGGCGAATTCTCACGGCGCGGAAGCAACGCGAGTGTCCGCTCGCCGGCGGCGATGCTCCGGATGACGACGGCCGAATCGGCGCCTCGGCCGGGAGGGAAGAAGCGCAGTGTTCCGCGCACGCCCAATCGCGGGCGAACACGCCAGACGATCTGTCGCTCGGCAAAAACCCGCACCGGCGGAGTCTCGATTTCGATTCCCGGCGGCGCCTGAATGACGAACTGCGTGTCGTCCTCCCGCAGATCGCGTGGCATCTGCAGGGTGACGATAGCGCTGTGCCCGATGGCAAGGGGACTCCGGCTGTAAACGGAATCGAGCGGCGCGTAGAGAACGGCAAACGGCAATGTCAACATCAGGACGGGTTTCGCGATCAGCGCGAGGAAACGCGCGTTGTCCACGATGAGGTCCTTCTGTGCGTTCCAGACCAATGCGGGTTCTTCAGAGTAGAGGCGAATCTCCATCAGATGCGCATACATCCGTTTGCGAACAGCCCGCAGAGCGGCGTGATCGGTGAAGCGCCGGAATACAAACCAGGTGAGCAGCCCCCAGATGGCGCTGACAGCGGCAAGGCTCCAGCCGATTATCGCGGGCGTCACTCCAGATAACCCAGCCCTCGGAGCCGACGCTCGGCTTCCTGTGCCGCCTCCGCTTGCTCGAGCCGCGAAAGTTCCCGTTCGATAAGGTGCTCAACGAATTCCTGCGGCGAACTGTAGCCAGCGCCGGCGGCGTAGTCTTCAACGCGTTTCCACAGATCGGAATCGAGTTTAAGCGATTTGGCCATGATCGTTCTCAGTAAACCATTCTTCCGGTCATCGCCGCGTCCGGCGCCGCGCCAAACTCCTTCAGAACCGTCACCGTCAAATCCTTCAGTTGCGGATCGGCCAGCCTTGGCCGCAGGGTGCCCAGCAACACGCCGGGAACCGCCGCAGCCGAAATGCAATGGTCGGCGATCCACGGATCGTTGTTCTCGTGGACAATATTCGCGGGAATGCCGCCGAGCGCCGTTTCCCACGAAGCCCGATAACCTGGCGCATAACCCACAATCAGATCCGGGGCGTAGCGGCTGGCCGATTTCCCGATGGCGGTGACGTCCGCGATCGCACTCCGACCCGTGTCGGGATCGCGGAACTCCCGCAGGCGCCGCCCGATTTCCGTTATGAGCGCCGCCTGTTCCGCTCCCGGTGCAACAATTCCATGCTCCTCGCGGCCCGCAAGGTTGATGTAGAGGGCATTCAACCCCATGGCGTACGCCTTCGTTCTTTTCCAGTCTATACTCGCGAGAGTATCCTCGTCCCCGCCCGTGGCTGCCGCGCCGCCACGCGGATTCAAGACGAGAAATCCCTCCTGCAACAGCCAGGTGTTGAGGTTAAACGCGCGGTCGAAGGCGGCGAAACCGTGGTCGGACATCACGATTACCGTGGCGTTGCCTGCGCGTCCGAGCACGGTGCCGATATCGGCGTCCACTTTCCGGTAGGTTCGGAGCAATTCATCGTCGTGCCTGCCCCATAGCACGTGCGAGTCCTGGTCGACTTCGGAGAAGTAGAAGAACAGAAAGCCGCCCTTGAAGCGATCGAGCGAATCGCGCAGCATCGCGGTATGTTCCGCGCCGACGATGCGACTCTGCCGCAGATATTCCGGCAGGTCGAACACGCCCTGGCGCAGCGCCGCTGTGTCTTCTTCTATCCCTTGCGTGTAGTACGAACCGACGCGATCCGCCAGTTCGCGGCCGTAACTCGCGGGTGCCGACACTGGCAGAGCGGGATCGGCGGGATCGATATTCAGCGGCGACCGGTAGATGCGGATTCCGGGCGACAGTTGCTGCACGTACAAACGGAACATTCCCGATGCGCCCGCTACGTCGCCGAGGAAAGGAAAACGGACGTGAATCCATGGTGACCATTCGCCCTGCTTCAATACAAACTGCTGGTCCCCTATCCGGAAACGCGCGGCCAAGGCGTTTTCGTCGATGTCTGCGACAAGATCCAGTTCCGTGCGGCGACCGTCGCGCCGCAGCGTGTTCGGCGGACCGGAGACCGGAAGAATCACGCGATGATTGCTGGCGGTAACCGGAACGATTCTTCCGCCGGAAACGTCACTGGCCGACTGCGAGGGATCGTCGGTGTAGAAAGTGAAGGTGCCGAACGTTCCTTCAAGATCCGGCGTGCCCATGCCGGCGATGGCGAGTCCTGCGCCTTCGACCGGCGGGTAGTTCGTGGGCATCCGAACGACCGTCACCGGAACCCCCGCGGCCGACAGAATCTCCCAGAACGTGCGGCCGTTCCTGAAGGACCGCACTCTCGCAGCGGAGAGCGGCAGAACCCATGGCCCGATGGAGAACGTGTGCGCCGGTCCGATGACCTGCGCCATGGAGGACATCGGTTGCAGAGTGGAGGGATCGCGATGAACGAAGTCGAACAGGCCGTGTTGCGCTGGGTCGGTGCCCGTGATGAAACTCGACCATGCGACGGGGCTCTGCGGCGGAGTGGTCGTGGCGAGACGAGACAGTCCGCCCTGGTCGCGCAGGCTTCGGAGGTTAGGCAGATCGTCCCAGTGGCGTTCCAGGAAATTGGGGTCCATTCCGTCTACGCCGATCACGATGAGGGATTTGCCGGTGAAGGCGGGGTGCGTGCGCCCGCAGGCGCCCGACAGTACCGCTGACGCGATCACGAGGAGAAACGCAGTGGGGCAGGCGGTTTGGCGTTCTCTCTTGATTCTCGTCTGTTTCAACCGTTCACAGTATCGCAGGGATGGAGGTGCGGGTCTGCCTTCTAACGATTCGACGAACTGATCGCACTTTTCGTACCGGAAGCTGCTATCATCTGGACAGAAATATTGATCAAGTGTGATTTTTTCACGATAACGCAATGATTGTTTCATTTTCAGTAGCCAACTTCCGGTCATTCTCTTCGGAGGAAACCTTTTCGATGGTTGCCAGCAATCGTCTGGCAGGACGCCATGAGGACCATGCGGTCCCGATTCCCGGCTCAGATGAGCGGGTGCTGCGGACGGCAGTTCTGTACGGCGCGAATGGAGCCGGAAAATCGAATTTGTTCAAGGCGCTTAGCTACCTGAAAGCGGTTGCGCTGGACACGCGCGCGAGGAATAGCGGGACGGGGCGCGAGGCATTCCGTTTTGGCGAAGCAACTGATGCGCCGACAACGTTTGATCTGCAATTCATCGCCGGGAACAAGCTCTATCGGTTCGGCATGAAAATTGACGACGAGAGGATTCTCGAGGAATGGCTAGTGTTGGTTGACGGCAATCGCGAAAAGCCGTTATACGAGCGGACTACGACTGCCGATGGGGCGGTAAGCATCCGGGCATCGGGTCTTGATGGCATCAGGGTTCGCGCACTCGCGACGGTTGGCGGCCCGCAGAATCAATGTTTCCTCGCGACGTTGCAGGCGAATCTTGAACCGCCGGACTTCGGCGACGAGCTGCGGGACGTTATCGACTGGTTCAGGAACGGCCTGCGGCTCATCGCGCCGTCCGATATCATGGCTACTCTGGGACACTCTCTTGCACGGCATCCGGACCTGCTCAGCTTCGCCGGGGATTTCCTCAAAGCATCCTCTACCGGGGTCGATCACCTGCAGATCAGCAGAGGCGCTGTCACGCAGGAAGAGATGACCCGCTTGCTGACGGACCGCTACCGTTCGCGGGGAGTTGAGAGGCCGGCCGACCAGAACGGCACGGCGATTTTCACCCTCGGTGAGGGCGACACAATCGTGGCGACAAGGTCCAGCGGTATGGAGCGCATCACCATCCAGAGCGCCCACGAGCATCAGCCGGGTAACGTGGTCTCGATGGATCTCGGCGAAGAATCCGACGGAACACGGCGTCTTCTGGACCTGATACCTGCGCTACATGACTTACACACCCGCGGCGGTGTCTATTTCATCGACGAAATCGACCGGAGCCTGCACCCGATGCTGGTGAGGAACTTCGTGGAGCATTTCCTGCGGTCATGCGATCGCAGCCAGCGCCAACTTATCATGACGACACACGAATCCAACCTGCTCGATCAGGAACTCCTTCGACGCGACGAAATCTGGTTCGCGGAGAAGGATCCCGCCGGAGCGACTCATATCTATTCGCTGATGGATTTCAAAGTCCGCAACGACCTGGAAATCCGCAAACACTATCTGCAGGGCCGGTTCGGCGCGGTTCCCTACCTGGGCGACCCGGGGCGCTTGCCCGCCGAGACGAATCAGACCGCATGAGTTTGTTCGAGCGTAAAGCCCGTCCGCTTACGAGGGATGTCGCGAGCCTGCGCGACGACCGCCTCTTCATCGTTGCCTGCGACGATACTTTCGCACCCAAACAGTATTTCGATTTTTTTCGCATCACACGAGTAAAGATTCACGTTGTTCCAACGACGGACGGCACGTCGGCCGCTGCCCACGTTCTCGACAGACCGCTTCAGTTCGATCATGAGCCGGACGACGAGTTGTGGATGCTGCTGGATACCGACCATTGTGCCCAGGGGACCCACTTGCAGGGATTCGTGACGGCCCTTCGCGACGCAAAACAAAAAGGCGTCAACGTCGCGTTGAGCAAGCCATGTTTTGAACTCTGGCTCCTGTTCCATCACCAGCACGAATCGTCGGTGGGGGAGTTGTCGACAGCCGCCGACGTCGAGGTACAGCTAAGAGCCCACCTCGGCGCGTATAACAAGACAAGGCTGAACGCAGCGCACTATCCGCTGGAGTCCGTGGTTGAAGCGCACACCCGAGCCAGCAGACTGGACGCAGCCGTCGTGGGCGGCGACATCCCCGCGGCGAACACAAGTCGCGTTTACCGACTCCTTGAGGCCATTGTCCAAAAGGCGCTTCCTTCGCAGCTCCCGCCACCGCTGAGAGACATTCACCGATGAATTATCAAACCACCTTCGCCCCATTCTTCGACCAGCTTGCCGACGCCGCTGGTGTCATCGCGCTCCGGTACTTCCGCGGCGTTCTGCCCGTGGATGAAAAACAAGATCGCAGCCCCGTAACGCAGGCCGATCGCGAGATCGAACAGGCACTGCGCCGCATGATCGGCGCGGCGTTCCCGGACCACGGAATTATCGGCGAAGAATACGGCAAAGACAGGCCCGATGCCGAGTTCGTCTGGGTGATCGACCCCATCGACGGCACCCGCGCCTTCATGATGGGCAAGCCCTTGTTCGGCACCATTATCGGGCTCCTGCACCATGGCAAGCCCGTGGTCGGGCTCGTGGATCAGGCCTTCACAAGAGAGCGTTGGTTCGGCATAACGGACAGCCTCGCCACGTTCAATGGCCAGCCTATTCGCGTGGCGGCGCCGCGTCCTTTGAACGTCGCACGCCTGTACGTCGGCGCGCCGGAAACGTTTAGCGGACCCGGCTACGAAAAGTACCTCACCCTCTGCCAAACGGCGCGCTGGCTGCAATACGGCTGCGATTGCTATGCTTACGGCGTCGCCGCGATGGGATGGGCGGACGCGGTGATCGAACGCGGACTGGGACTGCACGATGTCGTCGGCCTCGCGCCGATTCTCACGGGAGCCGGCGGCGTAATGACCGATTGGCACGGGCGTCCGATCACCCTCGGTTTCGACGGCATGGCCGTCGCCGCGAGTTGCCAGGAATTAGCGCAGGAAATCCTGCGTATCGTCGCCTGAGCTCGCCGACGCACGGGGCGCGACGTCTTAAATCGAAGTCGGCTCGGCATTCCGAAGTTCCGCAGCTTTCTCTTCCGCGACCGTATCGTTCAGGAATAGCCCGGTCCCCGACTCCACGCCGGCAAGGTACTTGATCTTCTCCCGGCTGCGCTGAATCGGGAAAAACTCGATGTGGAAGTGGAAATACGGATGTTCGCCGCGGGCGGGCCTCTGTCGCACCATCATCATCAGCGGAATCGGAAAACCCCAGAGATTGTCGTACTTCATGCGCACAGCTTTGATCACCCGGCCGAGTTCTTCGCGCTCGGCCACATTAAGATCCGGCAACGACTCTGCATGACGCCTCGGATAGATCTGCATTTCACCCGGCCATCGCGCGTGGAAGGGCACGAAAGCGACAAAGCTCTCCGTTTCGACTACGATACGACTTTCCGCCGTCAGTTCATCAGCCAGCAGCCGGCAGTACAGACACTCCGACCCGCGCTCCCTGTGCGTCCGCGCCGAATCCAGTTCCCGTTGCACCAGCGGTGGCACCATCGGAAGCGCGTAAATCTGTCCATGCGGATGTGGCATCGTGACGCCGATCGCTTCGCCGGCATTTTCGAAAATGTGCAGATACGCGATGTCGGGATTGGCGAATAGCTGATCTGTGCGCTCACGCCACAACTCCACAACTTTCGCCCAGTGATCGGCCGGCATCGCGGACGGCGTCAGGTTGTGGTCGGGGTGATAGAGGACCACGTCGCATGCGCCGCGTCCGCCGGTTTTCGCGAACAGTCCGGGCACGTCTTCGAATGGCGGATGACTCGGGCTGAATGCTGCAAAATCGTTGGAATAGAGCAGCGTGTCGTAGTGCGTCGGCACTTTCCCCAAGCCCGGACAGAACGGACACCAGTCCTTCGGCATTTGCGGCCGATTTTGCCTCGCCGCCGCAACGGAAACCCACTCCCGCAGCAGCGGATGCCAGCGTAGCTCGCTCACAGGCTGCGGACGGGGAAGGCGACAATGTCGTCGATCCTCATCGTCTCCTTCACCACGAAAGGCTCGCCGTACTTCACGCCGATCAGGTTGCCGTAAAAGCGCGCGATGGCGGCGAGGCGCTCGCGAATCTCCGCCTCGTCGGGGAAAAGGTGCTCGCCTTCTTTCAAAGAACCGTACTGCGACCGGTAGGCGAACAACGATTCCATCCGCTTCTCGAAATAGCGCGAAATATCCACCACGAAAGACGGCGTCACATTTGCGTAGATGGACGAATAGACGATCTTGTGCGGCCGGTGCGGTTCGGTGTACTGATCGATCTTTCTCAGGCCTGCGAGGAAACAAGCCTCGTAGCCGATCTCCGAGGCGCGATAGTGGTCGGGATGCCGTCCCGTCCAGTACGGCAGAATCACGGTTTTCGGCCGCAATTCACGAATGCGATGCGCAACCGTCATGCGGCCTGCCATGGAATTCTCCAGGCGCGCGTCGGGAAAGTGCAGATTCTCGCGATGGGCAACGCTCAGCACTCGCGCCGCGGCCTCGGACTCCGCCACGCGAATTTCCGGCGAGCCGCGCGTACCCATATCGCCCGCCGTCAAATCGATGATGCCGGTTATGTACCCGGCCTCGGCCATGCGGAGGAGGGTCCCGCCGCAGGTTTGCTCCACGTCGTCGGGGTGGGCGGCGATGGCGAGAACGTCTACCATCGGTCCTCCCGGACTTGCAGATAACGTTTGCGCGTTCCCATGGTGGAAATCAGAAGCATGCCTGTCAGGAAGCCGCCAATATGGGCAAAATACGCGGTTCCCGCTTCGTTGACCCGTGTTTGTGCGATCGATCCATATCCATTGAAAACCTGAGTGATGAACCAATACAACACGAAGAACGGAGCGGGAATGTCCACGACCGTCACAAATATCACGATAAAGAGCAGGGTGCGGATATGCGCACGCGGGAAACGAAGCAGATAGGCGCCCATGATGCCCGCGATCGCGCCGCTCGCGCCGACAGTGGGCGTCCTTGAATAAAAATTGAACGCAACGTGAACCAGCCCGGCGCCGATGCCGCAGAGAATGTAGAAGCCGAGAAAATTCATGTGCCCCAGGGCGTCTTCGATACTTCTGCCGAAGGCCCACAGGAAAATCATGTTGCCGATGATGTGCCACCAGCCCGCATGTACGAACTGCGACGTCACCAGCGTAGCCAGACGAAGATGCGCCGGAACCATGGCATATTTATCGATGAAGTAACTACGGGAAAACTCGTCGAGAAGGATCTCGTGCAGAAAGACAGCCGAGCACGCGGCGATCAGCAAAATCGTAACGATGGGTTCCGAACGGGTGGGGCGGTCGTCCCGCAGCGGGAACATTAGCCGACCCGCGCCCTGCCAGCGATTTCAGGCCGGCCGCGGCGTTCTCCGCGCGCGATCAGATGTCTCGCTTCTTCCGCCGTCGCAATATGGCCGCGAGCGCCGGTTGCCGTACAGTTCAGCGCGGCCATGGCGTTTGAAAATTCCAGCGCTGCGGCGAGAGGCATCTTCTGCAAAACAGAATAACAGAAGGCTCCGTGAAAGACGTCGCCCGCGCCCGTCGTATCCACGCAGTCGACGACGAAACCCGGCGAGTAAAAATAACGGCCTTCGGCGCGCGCCAGAGCCCCGTGCGCGCCCAGCGTCATGGCGGCCACAGGCATCCCGTGTTGTTCCTGGATCGCCGCCAGGGCGTCGAACGGATCCTCGATTCGTGTCCAGCGCGCGGGAAACTCGGAACTCGCGATCAGGTAATCGACGAGCGGCAGCACGCGATCAAAGCCGGGATAGATCGTATCGACATCCACGGTAACGGGAATGCCGTTTGCGTGCGCGATCCGCGCGGCGTGCTCCACGGCGGGTGTGTCGTGGCCGTCGATGTGCAGCAGGCTGGCGCACGAGACCTGTTCGGTCGAGATTTCGGCCGGCGTGATTCGCAGGCAATCCGGGCGGCTCCAGAAAACCGTGCGCTCGCCGGTCGATTGATCGATGATGATGTAGGCCGATTGGTTCGGGCAGTTGCGCCGCTGCTGCACGTGATCCAGATTGATGCCGGACCCGAGCAGGCTTTCCATCTGGATGCGCCCGCGTTCGTCGTCGCCGATGGTGCCGATGTATTTGGCGCGCAGCCCGAGCTTCGCACAGACCACCATCGCCGATGCCACCTGGCCTCCGGGCGAATATGTCTCGCTGAGAAACGGAACCTTGCCCCCGTATGCAGGGAAGTGCGGCACGACCAGCATGGTGTCGGTGGCGTTGAGGCCGACGCCGACCACGTCGAACGCCTTCTCTGAATCGCGCGCAACGGACACGGACGGCCTGCGCGCTCTATCCATGCGACGGCGTCCTGAAATGCTTGCTCAGTTTCAGGCCCTGCCGCTGGTAATTCGAGCCAATTCCTTCGCCGTACAAGGCCCGCGGACGCTCCAGCAGCCGTTCGAATACAAGGCTTGCCACGATCTGACCGTCTTCCAGAATGAACGGAACCTCGTGCGACCGCACCTCGAGCACTGCGCGCGTGCCCTTGATGTCGCCCGCACCTTCTCCCGTACCGTAGCCAAAGCCGGGATCGAAAAAACCCGCGTAGTGGATCCGGAATTCGCCCACCGTCGGATCGTACGGCACCATCTCGGCCGCGTACATCGGAGGGATCCGCACTCTTTCGCGCGACGCGAGGATGTAGAAATCTTCCGGATCGAGCACCAGCGTCCGGCTCTCGTTGCGCCTGATCGGATCCCAGAAGTCCTCGGTCGCGTAGTGGCCGATCCTGCTCAGATCGATCAACGGCGCATGTTTCTTCGCCCTGTAGCCGATTACCGGCGAGCCGCCTATTCCCGCCAGATCCACCGACAGGCGCAAACCGTTCTCGATGTTTGCTTCGCCTCGAGACTCGTCCGGCAGATACACCAGCGTTTCCGTGCTGTCGATCTCGCGCAGGGCCTCGTCGGAGGATTGATGCTCGCCCTGAAACAGCCTTAGCTGCGATAGCCGTTCGCCCTGCCGGACCACCACGCTGAACGTTCGCGGCACCACTTCTGCGAACAAACGGCCGCGATATCCGGCGGGCACGATCTCGAACTGGCGGCCTTCATCGGTAATCAGGCGAGTGAATATGTCCAGCCGGCCCGTCGAGCTTTTCGGATTTGCCTTGCCGGAAATATCCGGCGGAAGGGCCAGTTCTTCCTGAAGCGGAACAATGTAGACGCAGCCTTTTTCGAGAACCGCGGGACGCGTCAGGTCGAGCGTGTGGAGCCGGTATTGTTCGAGTTTGCCGGTAACCGTCGCCGACCCGGCGGCGAGAAAGCTGGCGCGCACACGGTAGGCTTCGGCGCCCAGCCGCAGATCGATGGAGGAAGGCTGCACCTGCTCGGGCAGAATCGGCGCGCGGGCGCGGATAGCGCCGCTCGCGATCATGCGCTCCAGAGCCTGCGATGGCAGGACGCCGCTGGAAGAGTCGGAATTCATCTGTGGTTATTTCACGCGCGAGATTGACATGCCATCGATCTTATCCTTCAGTATCGGCAACAGGATCGATTCGAGACGTGGATGCGAGGCAATCAGCGCGTTAAATGCCTTCACTCCGACGGCCTGCTCATCGGGTGCGACTTCGGCCAGGACATCGCCGTGGCGGATGAGATTGTCCCCCACGATCACCGTTCCCGGATGCGAGAGCTGCAGCACCTGGTTCAGGTAGCCGACATATCCGGGCTTGTCGGCATCGATGAAAACGAAATCGAAGGAAGCCTCGCCGGCTGCGATCATTTTGTCGAGAGTGTGGCTCGCTGAGCCGAGGCGGATCTCCACTCGACCGCCGATTCCGGCTCGATCGAGGTTTTTCCGCGCCACCGCGGCATGCTCCGGGCTGAGTTCGAGAGTGACCACCTTGCCGTCTTCCGGCAGCGCCCGCGCCAGGAAAGTCGTGCTGTAACCGCCGAGGGTGCCGATCTCCAGGATTCGCTTCGCCCCCGCAATTTTCGCAAGCAGGTACACGAACCGCCCTTGTCCCGGAGATATCGCAATGGCGGGCAGACCGGCCGCGTCGGCGTCTCTCAGGTTCTGTTCCAGCGCCGCGTCGGGCGGCACAAATAGATTCTCGACGTAGTCGTCGATCTGATCGAGGAGTTGATCGCTTACCGGTCGCATGGCCATCTATTGAATTGTATCGGCCACCCAATCCCGGATCTTCGCGCGAATCTGGTCCCGAACCTTGCGGAACGCCGCCTTGCGCTCTTCCACCGATCCCGCAACGCCCGCCGGATCGTCAAACGGCCAGTGGAGCCGTTTCGTCTTGCCCGGAAATATCGGGCAAGCTTCGTTGGCATTGTCGCAGACGGTAATGACGTAATCGAACTCCTGGCCCGAGAATTCGTCGACGGACTTCGAGCGGTGGCCGCTCAGGTCGATACCCAGTTCGGACATGACGGCGATAGCCTCGGGCCGAACCAGAGACGGTCTCGTTCCGGCGGAAAACACTTCGGCGTTGCCGCCCAGTGCGTCCCGCATGAGCCCTTCGGCCATCTGGCTGCGGGCGGAGTTGCCGGTACAAAGGATTAGGATTCGTTTCATTGCAGGGTGTCTCTTATTATTCTGGGCCGCCCGATCGGAGCGAGCCATCCGAAGAAGAAGGTGCTTGCGACAGCGCCGATGATTTGCGCAGCGATAAAACCCGGCGCGTCGGCCGGGCGAATGCCCGCGAACGTGTCGGTTGCGGCGCGCGCCAGTGTGACCGCCGGATTGGCGAACGATGTGGAGGCCGTGAACCAGTAAGCCGCAGTAATGTAGGCACCCACCGCGAAAGGTACGATGATCGGTTTGAATTTCGCGCAGCAATGGACGACGCCGAGCAAACCGAACGTTGCGACGAACTCGCTGAACATCTGCGCTCCGCCGGAACGGATGTGCCGAGACGCCGAAAACACGGGTTGTCCAAACATTACATTTGCTGCCGCAACGCCCGAAAGGGCACCCGCGACCTGAGCAACCGAATAGACGGCCGCGTCGTTCCACGCGATGGCGCGCTTCCAGGCCTCCATCCCTGTCACAACCGGATTCATATGCGCGCCGGAAATCGGCCCAAACGTGAAGATGAGCGCCACGAGCGCGGCGCCGGTCGCCATGGTGTTGGCGAGCAGCGCGATTGCCGTGTTGCCGCCGGCGAGGCGCTCGCCCATGATGCCCGAGCCCACAACGGTCGCCAGCAAGAACGCCGTTGCCACGAACTCGGAGGCGACCCGCCGCGCGATCGAAGGCTGTAATCCGGATTCAGCCGTCATAGCCTCTGTCGCCAAAGCCTGTTGATCTCCCGTTCCTGCCGGGCTAATATTACGCATGATCACCGTTCTCCTGCTGATTGCTTCCAATACCTTCATGACATTCGCCTGGTACGGGCACCTGAAGCATCGTTCCGCGCCGCTCTGGGAGGCGATCCTGCTCAGCTGGCTCATCGCGCTCGGCGAATACTGCCTTCAGGTACCCGCCAACCGGATCGGCTACGGCAGATTCAGCGGCTATCAGCTAAAGATCATCCAGGAGTCCATCACGCTGGTTGTGTTTGCCGTTTTCGCGTGGCTGTATCTCGGCGAGGCCATGAGATGGAACTACGCGGTATCTTTCGTTTTGCTTTTCGCGGCGGTGGCAGTCGCGTTTATCGGCCGTAGCTGATCGGTAATTAGGAGCAGCATCCTGGTCCGCAACACGGCGCGTTCTCAAAAGGCTTCACGGCCGGCTTCACCGCCCGGATAAATGCGCTCATGAATTTTCCATCGACCTGCGGCGCAATGGCGTCAACATCGATTCCCTGGCCGGAGAGAAACGTCCTCGCGTCTTCGATTCGATAAACGCGGGTTGGTTCCACGCCGATCCCGGCGAAACCGGCTGCGGTGAGCTTGTTCCGGTATTCGCTTTCCTCCAGCGCACCGGCTACGCAGCCCACCCATAGCAGGACACTCTGGCGGATTTCCGGCAGCATCGCGCCTGTCGTAACGACATCCGACACGGCCAGGCGTCCACCGGGCTTCAGCACGCGAAACGCCTCGCGCAGCACAAGATCTTTGTCGGCGGACAGATTGATGACGCAATTGGAAATGACGACATCGACGCTGTTATCCGGCAGCGGAATGTTCTCGATTTCGCCTTTCAGGAACTCAACGTTCGTCACACCTGCCTTCCGCTTGTTCTCTTCCGCCAGCGCCAGCATCTCATCGGTCATATCGAGTCCGTACGCCTTCCCCGTCGGGCCGACCCGCTTCGCCGAGAGCAGCACATCGATACCACCGCCCGACCCCAGATCCAGCACCGTCTCGCCCGGGTTGAGTTCCGCCAGCACGGTCGGATTGCCGCAGCCGAACGAAGCCAGCACGGCGGCCTCGGGCAGCTGAGCGGTTTGGCCGTCGCTGTAGAGGTTGCTGGTGATGGGATCGCAACAGCCATCCAGTGCGGCCGCGGCGCCGCAGCAGGAACTCCCTCCTGTGCTGACTCGCAGGGCCGCTGCGCCGTACTTCTCGCGAACAACGTCTCTGATGCCTGTCTCCATTTCGTTCACCTCGTTTTGCATGTCTGAAACAACACCTTCACCGGAATCGCCTTATTGCGCGTGCAGCATTCGGCGTAAAGGAATTCCAGCATTTCCTGCAGGACTGCGGTATTCGCCCGATACCGGAGGAAAGTGCCCTCGCGCGTTACTTCGATCAGCCCTTCATTACGCAGCTTGTCGAGGTGGTGGGAGAGATTCGAGCCAGAAAGTTCCAGCTCCGCCTGAATTTCGCCGACCACGAGACCGTCGGGATGCGCCGAGAGGAGAACCCTGAGAATGCGCAGCCGCTGCTCGCTGCCGATAGCCGCGAACATGTCGGCGAATCGAAGCGTCTGCTCGGCGGCGCTCGTCTCTTTTTCCATTATTCAATATTAATTTAAATATAGAAATATGTCAAGGCCTTTCGATCATGCGCGGGCAAACGCCGGCGTCACTCCCATGACTTTTCCGGCCTGGTAGACGCTGGCGACCACGGATTAAGGCTGTTTTCGTCGATACGTTTTACTCGGCCGCGCTGACCAATTGAAGACCCCGCGCATATCCGAGCCCTGAAACTCAGCCGGTCAGTCGCAGCGGACAGGATTGTCACAACTGATGAAGTTCTGACGGAATCTCTGACGTTCTTTGCCGGCGCCGGACGCAATATCAGGGACGGGCGAGCCGGAATGTTTCCGCGCTTATCTAAGACGCAGCCGTGCGGGCTGTGCCGCAGAGCAGGGAGTCATTTCTTTCCGTACAACTCTACCGCGCGCAGCCCGACAAGGGTTGCAGCCGCCTTACGGATGCGCCGGGAAGGGCTGACCGGCATACTGACCAACGACCGGCATTTTGAGCAGGAAGGCTTTTACCCTATTCCGCTGACCGGTCTTCGGTCAAAAGTGCCACTGGTGATTCCGTGAATCAGTGCTGCGCATGGCATCCACGACAGACTACCATGTTTTCGTATGCTTAATCTTCACGCAGTGCCCCTGGCTATCCCTGAAAATGCCAACATCATTCTCGGCCAGAGCCATTTCATCAAGACCGTCGAAGACCTCTACGAGGCCATGGTGAACTCGTCGCCCGGCATCAAATTCGGCGTGGCGTTCAATGAAGCATCCGGCCCCTGCCTGGCGCGCGGCGACGGCAACGATGCGGACATGCGCCAGGCGGCGCTCGACATGGCGACGGCCGTCGGGGCCGGGCACTTCTTCGCCATCGCAATGCGCGACGTCTTCCCAATCAACGTGCTGAAGAGCGTACAGGCGGCTTACGAGGTCTGCAACATTTTCTGCGCGACGGCGAATCCCGTGCAGGTGATCGTTGCCGAAACCGAGCAGGGCCGCGGCGTGCTCGGGGTGATTGACGGATCGTCACCCAAGGGCGCTGAAACGGAAGAAGACGCCGAGAAGCGGCGCAGTTTCCTGCGGATGATCGGCTACAAGCGGTAATTCGGCGGGTGCGCGGCGTCGCGCGGTTTCACTGGCCCGGCGCCGTTCCTACCAGAGCAACTTCAGGCCAAACTGGATCTGCCTTGACGAGGTGGCCGTGCTGGTGATGAGGCCCGCTGTCGGCGAGGTCACGGTAGCCGACGTAAACACGACCGCGTTCGGCGTATTGAAATTCGCCCGATTCAGGAGGTTAAACAACTCCGCCCGGAACTGAAGTCTGAGGTTCTCCCGCAGCGGTGTTGTCTTCAGGAACGACAAATCCCAGGTGGCGAGTCCCGGACCCGGCAGCGTATCCCTGCCCAGATTGCCGTAGAATCCGCTGTTCGCCGCGGGCGCGAGGAATGCGGCCGGATTGAACCAGTCGTTCGGATTCCCCAAAATCACCGGGCCGCTGAACGACGGATTCACGAACGGCCTCACAGGATTCCGCGAATCGCCGTTGTTCGACGGGTTGTAGCTCAGTTGCGGCGTGAAGGGAAAGCCACCCTGCATCGTCACGATGGAGTTCATTGTCCATCCGGCCGCAAGGCCTTTTTCGAGGCCGCCGGGCGCAGTCGCGAAACGCTTGCCGGGGCCGAACGGCAGCGCATAGGTGGAATGAATCACGCCGGTATTTGCGACGTTGAAGTTCGCCAGCCCTTTATCGGCTTTCAGGTTGAACGGGTTCGAAACCAGCGCGGGTTCGCCTCCCGACGTGGTGGCGTTCAGCGAATCGCCGTCGTCAAGCGTCTTCGACCATGTGTAGACGCCGCGCACGGAGAAATCTGCGCTGAACCGGTGGTTCGCGTCCACCTGCAAGGCGTTGTAGGTGCTGTCGCCTTCGGAAAAATACGTCCACGTGTTCGCAATCGAAGCGTTGGCCCTCGTACTGGTCGGAACGTAATATGTGCCCGCCGGAACGGGCGTGCCGGCAATCCCGGCGGGGAACGTTGCCGGATAGTTCGCCGGACAGGGTGCCGCCGGGCAGATCACCGGAAACGGTTCGTTCGCATCGACCCCTACGATTTCGTGGTAACCGTGCGATCCGATATAACCGACCGAGAAGGCGGTGTTGGGCGTCACTTCCTGCTGGATGCGCAGCGACCACGAGACCAGCGCAGGCGTCTTCAGATCCGGTTGCAGCCCGCCCGGAACCAGTTTCGCGCTCGCCGGAACCGCCGCGGTGGCAGACAGCGGCAACTGGGAGACGGGCTCACTCGCAAGACTATATGTCGGATTGAACGGCGCGTTCTGATCGGTGCGATAGCCGAGCGCGTCCTGAAGATCGTTGTACATGCCGAATCCGGCGCGGATCACGGTAGCGTGCGAATCACCGACGGGTTTCCATGCCAATCCGAGTCTGGGTTGCGGCAGGAACTTCGCGTTGTTCATGGTGAATTCGGAGTTGCCGACGGTCGGCTGGCTCGCGATGATGCCATCCGGATAAGTATAAGTGGAAGCGCGCCCGTGAGATTCGTTCCACCCGGTCGAGAACTCGTCGCGGAACCCGATGGTGGCGGTGAGGCGCGGCGCAATGCGAATCGTGTCCTCGGCGTAGAAGGCTCCGAACCAACTGCGCCAGCCGAGGGGAGTCGGCGTGGGGTCATACAGGAATGTCGCGACCGTTCCCTGTAAGAGCGTCTGGAGGCTGGTGAAGGTCGCTTGCCCGAACTGACTCAAGGCCAGATTTTCGTTGGATCGCAGCCGCTGGAGCCACGCGCCGAACGTGAATTGGTGGCGTCCTTTGGTGAACGTGAGCCGATCTTCATAGGTGAAAAGGTTGCGAGCCAGATCGAGATTGCTCCCGTTATTGCTGCCCGCGAGGCTCACCTGAGCGGTTGGGTTCGAAGCGGCGCTGCCGCCAACAACGATTGCGCCGACCGGATGGTTGCCAAGGAAGCCCGGTTCGGCCGCGGCCGGAGTTCCCGGCGTAGGCTCGCCCGTGAAGAAGTACGCGGCCCGCGAATAACCGACTCGCGCGGTATTGACCATCGCACCCGAAAACACGTGCGTTTCGTCGACGCTGGCTACTTGTTCGCGCAGGCTCTCGGCATCGGCGCTGTAAGCGTTGGTGCTGGTGGGCGTGAAATCGGAGCTGTCGTCGATCGTGTAGACCGCGCTCGTGGAATCGTGGGTGGAGAAGATATGGTCGAGCCGGAAGGTCCCGAAGTCGTCGCGGATCGTTTGCAGAGGATTGTTGAAAGCTTCGGAAATTCCGCCGAAGTCGGGCGCGTTCGCGCTCGGCGCCGGCCAGGAATTGATCAGCGACGAGACTCCCACGAAGACCAGGCCGGATGCCGGGCAATTAGGCGCGGGTGTCACCAGCTTGCACGGAAGAGACCCGTTGCGCGCGTTGGTGTCGGGAACGAGATCCACGCCCGTTTGGTGCAGATGCTGCCGGAAGCCCTCGTAGTTGCCGAAGACAAATGTCTTGTTTTTTCTGACCGGCCCGCCAAGCGCGACGCCGAACTGATTGCGCTCGAAACCGGGCGCGGAGCCGCCGTCGAAGAAGTTTCTCGCGTCGAAGGCGTTGTTTCGCAGGAATTCGTAGACGCTGCCGTGGAGCAGGTTGGTGCCGGATGTCGTCACAATCAGCACCTGCGCGCCGGGGCGCTTGCCGAACTCGGCGCTGTAGGAATCGCGCAGCAGATTGAATTCGCGAACGGCGTCGACACCGAGCAGTTGCTGGCTGGTGCCGCCGGGCTGCATGTTGTTTTCCGCCGCGCCAGTGAATTCCACGCCATTGAGCAGGAAAAGATTCTGCTGCGGCCGGTTGCCCGACACCGAGAAATTATTGCCCGCCGTGGAATTGGAAACGCCAATGCCGCCGGTTTTTTCCCAGGTGAAATTGACCACTCCCGGATTAAGCGTCAGAAGCTCGTCGAAGCTGCGGCCATTCAGCGGCAGTTCTTTGATCTCGCGTTCGCCGACCAGTCCGGAAATATCGGTCGTGGTGACTCCCACAATCGGCGCGTCTTCGTTCACCGTGACCTGCTGGCTTGATTCGCCGAGCATCAGTTTCATGTCGACCGAGGCGCTCTGGCCCACCACCAGCTGCACGCCGGTACGAACCTGCTCGGCAAATCCGGCTTTGGCCCCGCGTATTTCGTACTGGCCAACGGGCATGGAGACGAACTGATAGTGTCCGAGGAAATCGGTTGTCGCGCTGCGGATCGCGCCGGTTTCCGCACTTTTTGCGGTGACGGTGGCAGCGGCGACGATTGCGTCGGTCTGGTCGGTCACGGTTCCGGCAAGCACGGCGGAGACCTGGGCGAAGGCGGACGCGGCACAAAGGAAAAGGAGGACGGCTGGTAGTCGCATGTTGTTTAAACATGTCATTGTAGCGTAATAACGACGACGGCCGATGCGGATCGCCGTCGGGGATCGCCGCCGCGATTTCCCACGGGTGGCCCCGCCCGCCGGACGCACGAGATCCGCCATCGGGATGGCCGCGCGCTGGCACATTGCGGAAACGGGCCGGTACCGTGTTTCGGCAGCGTCGATTCTCACCGACAAAACGCGCCGGCGATTTGGGCGATAATGGAAAGGACGCGTGGAACCCACATTCCACATTGCGCGTCCGGAGATCGTTATGCCACGCTGGCTTTTTCCATTGCTCCTGACGGTATCCCTTAACGCCTTTGCCCAGTACGGGGGCGGGGGCGTCATCCTGCCCGGCGGCATCCGACTGCCGGTCGGTGGCGGAGGACAGTACCCCGGCGGCCAATATCCGGGCGGCCAGCAGTGTCCCGGTGGACAGTACCCGACCAATGGCCAATGTCCCGGCGGGCAGTATCCCGGAGGCCAGTACCCCGGCGGGAATGGAATGCAGCAGCGCATCACCGGCTATATCCGCCAGCTTTCTTATGGGAATCTGGCTCTCGAAACGGACGAAGGGCGCATCATCATGATGCAGGTGCAGCAGAACACGCGTTTTTACTCGACCTTCGGCAACGCGAGAATGACGGATTTCGATCCGGGCGACTACGTGACTGTGCAGGCCACGCAGGACATGAATTATAACTATTACGCCCAGGTCGTTACCCTGAACACGAAGGGCACGCCGCAGGATCGCGCCGCGGCCCAGCAGCCCCTGAGCACGCCCATGCACGGCGGCAACGGCCAGAGCACGCAGTCGACGACGCAGAACGACAACTCTTCCACCGACGACGGACGGCCGAAGCTGCGCCGCGCCGGTTCCACGTCGGATAGTACGGAGGACAATTCTGCTACCACTTCATCCAGCGACGATGGCCGACCGAAACTGCGCCGCGCTGATACGGGGACCACGGACAGCGGCAGTTCGAGTTCGCCGGCGTCATCTGGTTCCGGGTCCGGGTCAGGCTCGTCAGGCTCCGGATCGTCGGACTCCGGCTCATCGGGTTCGACCGGTTATTCTCGGCCGGTGCGCGCGGTTTCGCCCGGCGACGACACATTCGGGGCGCAAATAGCGCCCTCCGCGCCGGTGCAGTCCGCCAGCATCTCGCCAGGCGTTCCGTCGACGATGCCAGGCGACCCGGGTCCGCCGGTGCTGCGCCGTGGCGCCGCGCCGCGTGACCAATCCGCATCTCTCGATACACAGGCCGACCCGATCACCAGTTCCGTTCCGCAGCGGCCGAGCGTGCGTTCACAGGAGGTGAACGGAGTCACGCAGTTGCCGGCCCCGATTGTGGCGGCTGCGGCTCCGGTATCGTCCGACTCAGCACGCAACTCTTCGCCGGATGTGGAAAGGCTCCCCCAGCCATCCGGCATTTCCGCGACCGACGATCCAATCATCGACGACACGCGCGAAGAGGCGTTCGCGTTTACCGAAACCCTGCCGAACTACGTCGTGAAGCAGTACACGACACGCTACCAGTCGGATTCCGCCAGCCGCGGGCGCACGTCCTGGCAGGCGCTCGATATCGTAACCGCGGACGTGGTGGCCGAAGACGGCAAGGAATCCTACAAGAACATATTGGTGAACGGAAAGCCGTCGAGGAACGTGGAGCAGACGGGGTCCTGGTCGGAAGGCGAATTCGCCAGCACGCTGCAGGCGATTCTTTCTCCCGCCAGCGACGCCGCGTTTATCAACCGCCGTGCCACGACAATCGCGAACCGGCCGGCCTATCGCTACGACTACTCGATCGAGCAGCCGCGCTCCAGTTGGCGAGTGGAGGCGAATGGCATGAGCTTCCGGCCGGCTTATGGCGGCGCTATCTGGATCGACAAGGAAACCTCGCGCGTCCTGCGGATCGAGATGTCGGCAAGAAGCGTGCCGAGGAGTTTCCCGCTCGATCAGATCGAATCAACCGTCGACTACGACTTTGTGCAGATCGGCGACAAGAAGTATCTGCTGCCGACGCATTCCGAATCGCTGAGTTGCATGCGCGGCACCACGCAATGCAGCCGGAATGTGATCGAATTCCGCAACTACCGGAAGTACAGTGCGGACACGAGCATTACGTTCGAAGATACGGTGAAATAGAAGCGCAAGAGCCGCCAGACGCGGCGCGAGAGATCGGAGCAACTACCCGTTCCGCCGGGTGGGGCGTCACTTGCGCGCGTTCCTCAAAGCGCGGGAAATCTGGCGCAGGTTTGCCGCTGGGATTTCCACCCACCAGCCGTCGCGTTCCCCGGCCTCTTTGAGCGCCAGCCACTCGGAGCGCGATGTATCGGCTACCAATTCGTCGCCGAAATCCGCCCGTATGCATTGCGCGCGGTCCAGGGCGTGCGAAAGATCGGCGCGGATGCGATTCGCGCCCGGGCTCGTGGCGATCCGAAGTTCTTCCGGCCGCGCGCAAAGAGCCACCTGGTCGCCGAGAAAACACCCGCGCAGATGTGGCCCATCTATTTCGGTGTTGAGCACGCGCACGCGGCTGGTCTGGCGACCAGGGTTGAGCGCGATCACTTCGGCTTCGTAGATGTTGAATCCTCCGAGCAAACGCGCGACGTCATGGGTTCCTGGATTGCGCAGCAGTTCGAGCGGCGCGGCGCGGCGCAGGATCGTTCCCGCGTCGTACACGAGCACCTGGTCGGCCAGCGCGAAGCATTCCTCGGGGTTGTGCGTAACCAGCAAAATCGGGATGGCGAGCGATTGACGGATTTCCCGAATCAGCGAATGGAGGTCCGAGCGCAACGAAGCATCAAGGCCGTTGGCGGGTTCGTCAAGCAGAAGCGCGTCGGGGCTGGCGATCAGCGAGCGCGCGATCGAAGCCCGTTGCTTCTGCCCGCCTGAGAGTTCGTGCGGAAAACGGCCCGCGAGATCGGCGATTCGGAAACGGTCGAGCAATTCCGCGATTCGGCGATGCCGCTCGAGCCTTGGCAACCGGTTGGCGGCAAACGCCAGATTCGCCCGCACCGTCATGTGCGGGAACAACGCGTAGTTCTGGAATACGTAGCCGCACTGGCGGTCACGCGGCGGCAGGTGGACCCGCGCGCCGGAGTCGAAAAGGATGCGGTCGTTGAGCAGAATGCGGCCGGAATCGGGAGCGACGAAGCCCGCTATGGAGTCGAGCGTCAGCGTTTTGCCGGATCCGCTCGGCCCGTAAAGTACGGTCACCCCGGGCGCGGCTTCGAACTCGATTTCGAGTTTGAAGGCGGCGGATTCGGGGCCTGCGGGAAAGGTCTTGCCTATGGTGACGCGCAGCATTCAGTAGCCGCACCGCCTCTTCTCCAACCGGTTGGCAAGCAGCACGATCGAAGCCGTCAGGATGGAGATAACGATTACCAGCACGCGCGCAGTCATTGTGTTGCCGGATTCCACCGCGTCGTAAATGGCAATTGCGGCGGTCTGCGTGCGGCCGGGGATGTCGCCGGCGATCATGAGCGTCGCCCCGAAATCGCCGAGAGAGCGCGCAAAGGCGAGGACCGTGGCCGCGGCGATGGGACGGCGCGCCAGCGGCAGGCTGACGCGCCAGAAAAGACGCCACTCCGATGCGCCCAGGCTCCGGGCCGCGCGTTCGCAGGCGATGTCCACCGATTCGAGCGCGGCGCGGGACGACTTAATCAGCAACGGAATCGCGTGGAGCGTGGAGGCGATCACCGCCGCGCGCCACGTAAATACTAATGGCGATCCGGCGACTGCTTCCCACACGCGCCCGATCCAGCTTGACCGGCCGATTACGACGAGCAGATAGTAGCCAAGGACAGTCGGCGGCAGCGCGAGCGGCAGCGTCGAAATGACGTCGACCGCGCTCTTGCCCGCAAAGTCCCGATTCGCCAGCAGCCAGGCGATCCACAGGCCGAGCGCCAGAGAGATCAGCGTCGCGGCGGTGGCGACTTCGAGGCTGAGCCAAAGCGGGAACCAGTCGAGGCGCATTTGTTCGGTTGACTTGGATTCTTATTTTGGCACGAGTGGTTTGAGTAATGGGCAATGGATCGGACGTGAAACCGAACAGGGGCGAGCCGGCCTACCGCTCAGGGCAGTACCAAGAGCATTGGGGATTTCGCGAAAGTGGCTGTCGAGCGTGACGAGTTGCGGTCCGTTTTCCACGGCGACGGCGGCGATCAGGACGTCGTTACGGAATCGGGCTGCCTGCGTTCCTCAGGTAGACAACTATCTCGCATATCGCAGCGCCGTCTCCCGCGTCACATCATTAAGTTCCACGCCTGCCGTTCCCGCGGCGTTATGCCAATCGTTCGGGAAATCGCCCGACGGGTTTCAAGCCACGGATCGTCCGAAGAGCGGGGTGAGTCCGCGATTCGCCCAAGCTCATTCAGCCCGAGCTTCGGTCGATTCGATTCGCGGTTGCCCTGGACGGAGCGTTACGCAGACCGGGCCGAAGACAGGAGCAAAGGCGCGGTCTCTGCCCCGGTTTCTCCCGGTTTCTGGTTCGGCTTGACAACGGAACAAAGTGCGCCAGACCCTCTACAGCCCCCCTCGCGATTTCGCCTTTGGCCCGAAACCAGTTCAGGGCATTCGTAACAGATTGCGGATCTCTCCGGAATGCCGGGCGGACTCGCGATGGATTCCTGGGCGGAAAACCGCGCCGTGGCCCGGAATGCAGTTTCATCCGAACAAATCATCGATGCGTCTTGGGCGAGCCTGTTCTATGGGCACATTCTGCGGCTTCAGATAGAGAAGAAACTGTACTTGATTAGCGGCAATTTCTGCAACCCTATTTAAACATCCTGGCTTTTGGCTGTTAGACACCCCATCTCGAAGGTCGCATCACCCGATTGGTCATTATCGGGTTATTTCACTCAATCTGCGCGCGGGACGATGTTGAAGGGTGATCAGAACCGCGCCGTCGGACGGGGCGACTTTGAATCGCCCGGCCGCAGACTAACGACCGGTGGAAGGCGCCAGTGTGCCGGTCAGGCGGCCATTTCGAATTAAGCCCGAAGTCTCGTCCACCGTGACCTGAATTGTATCGTTTGGCGTGAACCGGATCGCCAGCGCGTAGTGATTGATGTTTGCGATGAAGTTCAGGTCCAGCTGGAATTCGTTGTCAGAGATCCACTTGCCTGTGGCGCCGGCGGGGAGTCCCATTGGCCCGAAGTTGCCGACGCGATAAACGCCGTCGAGGCCGATAGGGAAACTCAGCGGCTGTCCGTAATACTTCACGTTCGCGACAGCGCTTCCGTCGTCGGCGAATACGAGCGAGAGGCTGTCGAGCCGTGAGGCGTTGACCGGGAAAGTATATACATTCCCCGATATCGTTTTCGCGATTGCCGGCAACTTCGGCACCGCCGCCGGCGCGGGAGCCTTCGCAGCCGCAGCGGCCGCACTCGCCAGTTGTGCATCGCCCTCGGCGTTCGGCGGCAAGGGAACGTCCGATTTCACCGCCGCGCGAATTAGCGGAGCTAGTTGGCCCGCATTTCCTCCGGCCATGCTGACCACGACCATGTCGAGATCCGGCCACACGATGAGAAGCTGCCCGCCGCGCCCCGTGCCGCCGTACTGCGGGCCATTTGGACCGTTGGTCGCGTTCCACTCGATGCCGTAACCGCCGGGTTCGCTCCGCGCGCCGGCCGGGGACGCGATCGACATCTCCACCCAATCGCGCGGCACGATCTGCTTTCCGTTCCATTCGCCGCCATGCAAATAGAGGTATCCGATCTTCGCGACATCGCGCGGATAGAAATGGCTGTCGCCCCAGCCGTGGTTGCGGCCCTGCGGATCGTCCGCCCAGACGACGTCGCGGATTGCAAGGGGTCCGAACAGATACTGGCGAGCGAAATCGAGCTCCGTCATATGAGCGGCCGCTCCGATCATCGAGCCGAGCAGGTGGTATCCGGGGCTGCAATACGAGGGGTGCGTGCCGGGATCGTACTTCATCGGCAGAGAGAGAGCAAACTGCACCCAGTTCGGCGAGCGCTTCATCTGTTCCAGTTCCTGCTCGCCAGGCAGAAAACCGCAATCGAGGCCGGACTCCATGTGCAGGACGTTCGAAACCGTGATGGCGCGCTTCCTCTCATCCGCGTTGGCCGGACTCTCACGCGGAAAAAACGACAGCAAAGGCTGATCCAGTTTCAGCAGACCGTTTGCTACGGCTACGCCCGTCAACGTAGAGGTGATGGTCTTGGTGACCGAGGCGAGGTCGTGCGGCGCGGAGGAACTGTACGGGAAGAAATCGGCATCTGCGACGACATAGCCGTGACGAATAACGAGCAGGCTGTGAACGCCCCATTGCTTCTGCGGGACCTGATCGATCGCCGCGGTAAGGGCCTGAGAATCGATGCCCTGCGATTCCGGTGTAGCCGTTCTCCAGTGTTCGCCCGGATAGTACACGGACGCCGTCTGTGCCGCTGCGATGGAGCACACGGCCAGCGCCGAGAGAAGAGCGGGGCGAATCGACATGTGGATATTATGTCGCGCCGAGCCACGCCGTGGCCTGTGTGTTCTCCTATTGCGGCTCGGCGTAAACGCTGTTCACAAACGACGCGGCGTTGGTGTTCGGCCAGTCGGGATGGTGCGACTTTAATTCCGCGCTGACCTGTTTCCCCGCCTCATCGGCGGCAACGCCCTGCCGCTTCAGAGCGAGGGCGCGCGTGCGGATTTCCGAAATCAGGTCGTGTTCGGCCGCGACCAGCGAGCCATCGCCGGGAGCGCTGTGGTCGGGAAGAACATGAGCGGCGTTGAGTGCGGCGATTTTGTCGAGCACGGCCAGCCAGTTTGCGGGCGTGCCGCCGTCGCCGTAAATGTTCGGCATGGTCTTGTTCTGCACGACATCGCCGGAAATCAAGGTCCGGTCGGGTTCGACGAAGGTGAGTTCGTCGCCTTTGGTATGCGCTCCGCCAAACCAAAGAAGGCGGGCGGTGACGCCGCCCAGGTCGACCGTTGTCTGCTGGTCGAACAGGACGTCGGGTGGACGCAGAACTACGCCCGCTAGCAATTCCTTCATCTGCGCGGAACGGCCGCTGAACATATCGATCATCTCCTGTCCGTGTTTCTCCATTTCCTGCTGCTGAACCGCGTTGCGGATGAGGATCGTATGGGCGGGAAAGCCGGGTTCACCGGCGGCGTGCTCCGGATGGAAGTGCGTGGTGGTGAGGAAGAGCTTCGAATTGCCGGGCGCGAGTCTCGCGGCCGCGCGCGCTATAGTGACGCCGTTCTTCGGACCCATGCCGGTATCGACGACGAGCGTGGCGCGACTGCCCACGACGATCGCAATGTTCGGAAACCCCATGATCGCCCAGACGTGGTCGGAGATTTTCGTCGTTTCCTCCGGGAGAATCGGCTGGCTCATTTGACCGAATGCGGCGACGCTCAGAGCGTACAGAACGAGAAGTGTCGGTACGGGCTTCATGGATTCCATGTTATGACAGTTCTTCCGGACCAATCAGACCTCTTCGAGATCCTCGACTTCGACTGGCACGGCATCCAGTTCACTCTTCCGGCGGTCCAGCACTGCCAGCCATTCCGCGATGAGCGAGTCCGGCTCGGCATCGAGGTTTATCGGGATGCGGCGATCCGCAAACACGGCATCCACGCCACCGGGAGTCGGCTGTAATTCCAGACGCTGGTCGACGGCCTCTATGCGCAGCGCCCGGCCGATCCACACAAAGTTCATTTTCATCCGGCGCGGAAAGCCGGCCCGCGTGAGATCGCGCATCAGTTTCCCGACATAGGGCGACTTCTTCAGGCGCTCCGCCCATGGCGCCGAGGCGATCGACCGCTCGCGCTCCAGTTCGCGCCGCTTGCGGTCGTCGAGGCCGCTTGCTTCGAGCGATTCCATCGCCTTCAGATTGTTTTCGAGATTGTCGAGAAAACTCATTACTACAGTTTCGCCTGCGTATATCGCTGGCCTGGTTTCCCGGGGCGGGATCTGATAGCATTTCTTCCATGAACCAACTCGGCATGACCCGGCGCGCGGCATTGGGCGCGATGGCGGCGGCTCTGGCAAGCGCGGCGGGACGCCTGCCGGTGAACAAGAACGTCAAGTGGGGACTCGGCTCCAACCTGTGGAACTATTTCCCGCGCGTCCCTTTTACCGACATTCTGGACGTAATGAAGGACACCGGGTTCACCGCTTTGCGCGTGACTCAGTTTCCGCAGATTCTTCAGACTTACAACATCACCTCGGCGCAGATGCTGCAGGAAGCCACGAAGCGCGGCTGCCGCATTGTCACCATCTCGTTCAGCCCTCCTTCGCACGATCCCGCGCGCCGGGCGGAAGTCGTCAACAACGCGAAGACTGCCATGACCTTTCTGAAGGAGTTCGGCGCGAAACATCTGGTGGTGTTTTCGCCGAACCGCTCGAATGCGGCCACGCCAGGGGCGTTTCAGGCGATGTGCGAATGCTTTAACGCCATCGGCGCGGCGGCCAACGAAATGGGTTTTCAGGCAGGGCTGCACAACCACATGGGCCAGATCGTGCAGACGGCGGAAGAAGTGGACCGCTGCATGGCGATGACGGACCCGAAGCTGTTTCATTTCTCGCCCGACACCGCTCACCTTCATCTGGCGGGCTGCGACGTGGTGAAGACGCTCGATAAATACCGATCGCGCCTCATGATGGCCGATTACAAAGACGCCAAACGTCTGCCGGACGCGAAGCCCGATACCTTCAATCGCGAGAGCATCTTCGATCTGGGCGACGGCGAGATCGACTTCCCAGGCTGCCATCGCGTGCTGAAGTCCATGGCGTTCGACAGCTATCTGATCGTGGATCTGGATATCGCGCGGCAGGGGCCGCGGGCCAGCTACGAACGCAGCGGCGAGTACGTGGTCAATAAGCTCGAACCGATCTACACGTAATCAATATGGAAAAGATGGAGAAGATATCGCGGCGCGCTCTACTGGGCGCGGCCGCCCTGGGAACCCTGATGCCTGCGACCGACGACGCTCAAACCGATTACCGGATTGTCGACCCTCACGTCCACGCGTGGAAACACGACGCCGCGTTTCCCTTCGCGCAGGGCGCCAACGTGCCTGCGCGCGACGCCGCGCCGGAAACGCTGCTGGACCTGATGAAGGCCAACGGCGTATCGAAAACCGTTATTATCCAGGTGATCCATTACAAGTACGACAACCGGTTTCTGGCTTCGGTGCTGAAGAAGTATGCGGGGACGTTCCAGGGAGTTTGCCGTGTGGATCCGCTCGATCCTGCTGCGCCGGACCATTTGTCGGTCCATACGGCGGAGGGGTTTCGCGGCGTGCGGATCAGCCCGGCGGCCAACGCTTCGGGCGACTGGTTCAACGGCCCTCTGATGCCGCCGCTATGGCAGCGATGCTACGAACTGAAGGTGCCGATGACGGTGCTGTCGCCGATCGGCCGGATGCCGCGCGTCGGCGAACTGATGGAGAAGCATCCGGATTTGACGGTGGTGATCGACCATATGGCGGATTGCCCGGTGGATCAGCCGGCAGAACTGGAGAAGCTGATTGCGCTGAAGCGGTATCCGAATTTGTTCGTGAAGGTTTCGCATACATGGTCGCTTTCGAAGCAGCCCTATCCGTGGCTGGACGCGCAGGAGCATGTGAAGCGGCTGCACCAGGCGTTCGGTCCGCAGCGGCTCATGTGGGCAACGGACTGGCCGATTATCGAGGGCGTATCGACCTACGATAAGGCGCTGAAGGTCGTTCGGGAAGATATGAAGTTTTTGAACGACGACGATAAGAGGTGGATGCTGAGCAAGACGATTGAGAGGGTGTGGCCGTTCGGATAGAGAAGGGCGGCGGGTGCAAATTCCGGCACTACGGAAAAAGCCGCCAGTTCGGAACCGGCGGTTTATCGCGCAATCGCTTGAATTGTCGTAGGGTTAAATGGTGCGCCCGGAAAGATTCGAACTTCCGACCTTCTGTCTGGCGTCCGTGCGGGTTCGCCACGGTGAGTCCGGATGCGCGGGGAAAGCGGCATACGGAGTACAAGCCGGAGGATTACGCCACGCCCTGGCAGAAACTAAAGTCGCTGCCGGGAGCGGAGGCATATCTCAGGCCGGGAATCAGCATCGAATCGCTGGATCGGATAGGGGCCGCCATGAGCGATACCGAGTTTGCGAAGAGGATGGAGGCGGCCAAGGCGAAGGTGCTGCGGGCCTGCACGATCGAATCGCCTTATGCGCCGCGCATGCAGCCGTGAGAGGGACGGAAACCACCGAGCGCCGTGGAAATGGCCCACCGCGCCGGCTACTGCTTCCCTCCACAGACCAAAAGACAAAAACAAGAAAAGGAAGACGGCCGTGGCGCGGCCTCCGCATTCGGATTGTTTTCAGGATCACGTTGTATTGGAAACGCTTCCCGTTTCAGGATCATCCGACGATTGGAAAATGCTCCAGAAGCCAGGCAACTCCGCAAACAGCTTCATCAAGATTCACCGCACGCTGCGGTGATGTCCACAATGGGAGTTGGCGGCACTGATCGGCCACTGGATGTTGCAGACTTGGTGGTAGCCTGGCGGGCCGGCGAAATCGTGCGCGGAATGCGGCGGCGATAGGTGCTGACCACCTGATTGAAGGCACCGGTGTCCCCACGCTGGGCCTTCCGCAGGAGTTCGAATTCAACCAGCATGTACGGGACGCGGCTTCGGCGCGAGAATAATCAATGGTACTACCATCCGAGGAATGCTTCCAGCCCGCTCACAATTCCGAAGATATTGGCCACGACTACGAGTCCGGCCGTTCCGAGATATGATGCAAACGGCAGATACTCCGATCCCCGATTGCGGCGCGCGATCCTCATCGGCAAAGCCACAAGCAGGCCCAGCACCGAGCCGAGCATCAACGCCAGCAGAACCTTCCCTATCCCGAGAAACGCGCCCATCATCGCGACCATTTTCACGTCGCCGAACCCGAGAGCTTCTTTGTTCAGGACCTTTCCCGTAACCAGTCCGAGCAACCACATCACGCCTGCGGGAACGAAGGCGCCGAGCATCGCTTCTCCGAAGGAAACATAGCGCGGAGCGGGTTCGAAGCCCGCCATTCCGGCCAGCAAACCGAAAAGCGTCGGTGGCAACGGGACAAAGAACGAGAGCGCCATGCCCGCGCACAGCCCGCCCAGCGTGAACTGGTCGGGGAGCAGCCGGGTGTCAAGATCGCTGAAGATCAATCCAATCAGGATTGCCGCAAACAGGCAATCCTTCGCTGCCAGGGGACTCGGCCCGTCAAGCGCGGCAAAGTACCCAAAGAACAGTGCTGTGAGCAATTCGACGGCGGGATAGGTCCAGGCAATCATCTCCCGGCAGTACCGGCAACGTCCCCGCAGGAGAAGATAGCTCAGCACGGGAACGTTGTCGTACCAGGCGATAAGGTGGTTGCAGGAGGGACAGGCGGAACGCGGCCGCACCACCGATAAGTCCCGCGTCCATCGATAGATACAGACATTCAGGAAGCTGCCGATCAGCAGGCCGAACACTCCGGCGATCAGGGCGAACAGCACCGGGTCGGTCATTGGGCAAGCGCCTTTGCGTAGGAGTCCAGAGTCGCCCGAACCATGTGCTCTACCGTGAACCTTCTTGAGACGAATGCGCGAGCGGCGAGTCCCAATGCCGCGCACACGGCCGGAGTGAGTTGGCGCATGGCTCGGGCAACGGAATCGAGTTCGTTTTGTAAAAGCAGGCCCGTGACGCCGTCCTCTATCAGTTCGGGGATACCGCCCGTATTCGAAGCCGCCACCGCGACCCCTTGAGCCATTGCCAGCAGGATACCCGATCCGAGACCTTCCGATCGGCTCAGATACACCATCGCCCGCGCGTGAGGCAAATCGCGCTCAAGATCTCTTGAGCATGTCAGAGGCACCCCCGCGAGCGCCGCGGCCTGTTCGGCAAGTGCCATCCCTTTTGCCGGGTCGACCGTAAATGGAGTCAGCATCGCGTCCCCGGACGCGGGATTAAGCGGAACCTCGACACCGTCGTAAACAACATCGATTCGGCCCGGATCGATGCCCGCAGGGGAAAGCAACCCGGCCACGTATCGGGACACCGCCAGGAACCGGCTGGCTTTCCTGTATTTCCATCGTGAGGCGGCGGACGTTCGCACCGGAAAAGCCACCCGGCGCGAAACGACCAGCGGCACGCCGGCAAACAAAGCGCCCCACGTGTGGCTATGCGCGTCGTGAGCGTGGACGAGGTCGAAGCCGCGGGATTGGATGGCCAAGCGAAGCGGCCTGAGCACGCCGCACGGCAACGAACGTTCAGACGCCGCAGCCAGCAAGGGTCCGGCTTCCCGAGCCAGCAGCAGCGATTCATGGCCGGCCTCGACAAGCGCCCGATGCAAGCGCAGGACCTGCCACTGCCCGCCGCGCATCTCGCGGCCGCTATCAAGGTGCAGGATTTTCATTGGCGCAGTTCCCGCGCTTTGGCGTACTTCAGGAAAGTATAGAAGCTCGCCATGGCGGCAATAAGGAATCCCTGCGTTCCGTCCAGAAAGCCGCGATGGATCACGTAAGACCTGACGAACGTCCATGGCGGATCGACAACCAGCCGCCGCAAGGATACATCTTTGCCCGATGCAATCACGGCCTGAGCGGCGAGCGTGGTGTACCGATCTAACGTGCGCAGGTGCTGCGATAGCGAATCGCAGGTGAAATGCAGGAGATCGCCCCCAAGTTGCCCCACCGCGCCGGCGACCCGGACGCTCTCATGGACGAACTCGCCCTGCCACGCGCCGCGCTCGCGGTTATAAAGACGAAGCTTGCGGTCCGGATACCAGCCGCTGTGCCGGATCCACTTGCCGAGGTAGCGGGCAAGGCGCGGCATCGTCCAACCGTCGACGGCGTTCAGCTCGTCCGGCGCGAGGCGATTCTTCAGCGCGGCTATCTCGGCCGCGAGTTCGGCCGTGAGTTCTTCATCGGCATCGATAGACAGTATCCATTGATGCTCCGCGCAGGAAGCCGCAAAATTCTTCTGCGCGGCGTAACCCCGCCACGGCTCTTCCACCACGCGCGCTCCCAGGCTCGCGGCGATCTCGCGCGTGCGGTCGGTAGATCCGCTGTCGATCACGACGATTTCATCCACGCACGCACCCATGCTGCGAATGGCGCGCGCGATATTCGTTTCTTCGTTTAACGCGACGATCGTGCCGCTGATTTTCATCGCTCAATCGTTGATGGGAGAAATCGAGAAGCAGAGCAGGAAGGTCAGCAGCGCCAGCACGCCAAGCTGGATTCTGCCCGCTCCGATCTCAGCCTGATCGTACACCGGCGGGTGACTGCGCGCGAAGAAGAACAATAGCCCCATCCACAGCCACCAGCCGTTCCAGACGAGTCCCATGGGCAGCAGCGCCGCGAGAAAAGCCCAGGTGATCCACTTATGCGCCCGGCCAAGCAACGCGTATACGACGTGACCGCCGTCCAACTGGCCCGCGGGCAAAAGGTTCATGGCGGTGGCAAACATGCCGACCCACGCGGCCCGCGCGACTGGGTGCAGATAGATGTCGGCCGCGGGTATGCCCGGAAAGACCAGCTTCTGCGCCAGCCATTGCAGCGCGGGAACTCCCAACTGCAGCGTTCCCTGGCGATTGATTCCCGGGAGAACCCGGGAATACGCCAGTCCGATGAACAGCGCCGGCGCCAGGAACACAAAGCCGGCGAGCGGCCCCGCCACTCCGATATCGAAGAGAACCCGTTTGGACGGTATCCGGGAACGAATCCGGATAAACGCGCCGAAAGTGCCCGTCACCGGCATCGGCGAGGGCAGAAAAAACGGCAGAGTAGCATCCACGCCATACCAGACGCAGGCGATATAGTGGCCCATTTCATGAGCCATCAGGATCGTCAGCAGCGTCAGGGAGAACGGCAGCCCGCTAAGGAACATGGCGGGGCTGCGCAGCCCCGTCGTAAACACTTCGGTCAGGCGCTCAATATCGAAGAATGGCAGATCGTGCCTGAAGTTGAACATCATGTGCGCGCCGACGAGCGTTGTGGTGAACAGCGTGGCGAGGAACAACAGAACATGCAACCAGACTCTTTGGCGAGGCGGCTCGCGGTGAAAGTCAGACAAAGCGTCTTCAAAGCGGAAAGGTTCGGTCTCAGGGCCGGTATGCGCCAACCCGCCGTTTCCGCGCGGGCCCGGTACATTGCCGTCGCGTCCCTCGTCGCGGATGCCGGTTTGCGCGCTTTCGATCAGGTCTTCCGGAAACACGATGGAACAGACGGGCTTGCCCCGCGCCCGTGATGCGGCGCGAATCTATTGCAGCGTCTGGAGTTCCTTGCCCGGTTTGAAGCGCACCGCCTTGCCGGGGGGAATCGAGACTTCCGCGCCGGTGCGTGGATTACGTCCGATGCCCGTCTTTCGGGGCTTCACCGTGAAGACGCCGAAGCCGCGCAATTCAATGCGGTCGCCCTGTTCCAGGGCCCGTTTCATTTTCCCAAAGACCGTTTCGACGGCCATTTCGGCCTTGGTCTTGGTGATTCCCGTCTTGTTGACGACTTCGTTAATGATGTCGAGCTTGATCAAAGCGTCCCCCAGTTCCGGAACCGGCGCGGAACCCAGACAAACTGATGATAGTATTGGAGTTATAGTAAAGTCAAGCGCGGTGCCGGGTAATTTTGACCTGCGCGGGCGCTGCACAGCCGATCGCGACTGGCCGCGTACCGCCAAATGGAACGTCGTGCTAAAATGTTTACAAGCGGGTACAAACCATGACAGAAACCCTTGCCGTCCGGCTTGATTCAGAGACGAAGAAACGATTGGCCGCGCTCTCCCGCCAATCGAAACGCTCGACGTCCTTTCTGGCCGCCGAGGCCATAACCGCGTACGTAGAACAGGAGGAATGGCAGCTCGGGGAAATCGTTGCAGCCATCCATGAACTGGATGCCGGGGAAGGTGTCAGCCATGACAAAGTGGCAGACTGGCTGAAGTCTTGGGGGACGCCAACGGAAACAAATCCTCCGCGATGAAAGTAATTTGGTCGCCGAGGGCGATAACGCACCTGATCGCTATCAGAGAATTTATCGAAAAGGATTCCGATGGGAACGCGGCCCGCGTCGCCGGGCGGATCGTCAACGCAGCACACCTTCTTTCATCTCAGCCTCACATGGGCAGGCCCGGCCGCATCACCGGAACACGCGAACTGGTAGTTCCGGACACTCCGTATATCGTGCCCTACCGGGTCAGGAACGAGCGCCTGGAGTTGCTGGCCGTATTCGACGCACGCCGCCAGTGGCCCCATAAAGTCTGACGCACAGCCAGCTCGTTGGTTGGTCAGAACGAGAAAAGCGGCACGCCTGGCGCCGGCGTCGGTTCCGGTTCAGCCTCGGCAACGCCGCCCGCACCAGCCGCGACGACTTCCTTAACCTCGGCTGGTACCGGATTTACCGGACGGTAATACAGGCCGGTCTCGCCGAGATAAACTTCCAGATCGGACGGTTTCGGCAGACTGCCCTGGATCAGGGCCTCGGAAAGGGGATCCTCAATGAACTTCTGCAGCGCGCGACGCAGCGGCCTCGCCCCGTAGTTCCTGTCGCCGCAGGTTTTTTCGAGAATGTATTTCGAAGCGTCCACGTTCAGCCGGATCGTGATCTGCTTCGGCTCCAGGTTCTTGTTGATCGTGCCGACCAGCAAGTCGATGATCTTCAACAGATCCGCGTCGGTCAGCGATGTGAACAGGATGATGTCGTCTAGGCGGTTCAGGAATTCCGGATTGAACGAGCGCTTCACTTCCGCCCGCACCTGGTCCTCCACCTTCGATGCCGCGCCCTCGGCCTGAGGCGCCGAGAAACCCAGATTGCCGCGCTTTTCGAGCAGCCGCGCACCAATGTTCGACGTCATGATGATGATCGTATTCTTGAAGTCGATCTGGTTGCCCAGACCGTCCGTCAGCTGACCATCTTCAAACACCTGCAACAGGATGTTGAAGATATCGGGATGAGCCTTTTCGATTTCGTCGAGCAGAATAATCGAATAGGGAGCCCGCTTCACGCGTTCGGTTAACTGCCCGCCCTCTTCGTAACCTACGTAGCCAGGAGGCGAACCAATCAGCTTCGATACCGCGTGCTTCTCCATGTACTCCGACATGTCGAAGCGAATCAGATTCTTCTCGCTGCCATGCAGGAACGCCGCGAGCGCCCGGGCCACTTCCGTCTTGCCGACGCCGGTCGGACCGAGGAACAGGAATGAGCCGGCGGGCCGGTTCGATGCCTTCAATCCCGCTCGGGAACGCCGGATCGCGCGCGCCAGCACTGTGATCGCGCGCTCCTGGCTCACGATACGCTTGTGCAGTTCCTCTTCGATGCGCAGAAGCTTGGAAATCTCTTCTTCCTTGATCGCCGTCATGGGTACGCCGGTCCAGCGAGCCACAACTTCCTCGATATCGTCCTTCGTCACTACTCCCGTCGAAGTGTCGTCGAGATTGTACTTCTCGCGCAACTGGCGCATGTTCTCTCGCTCTTTGCGCTCTTCGTCGGAGTAGAAACGCGCTTTCTCGAATTCGTGATTCGCGATGGCGTTCTCCATGCGGTTCACGATGAACTTGATGCGCTTCTGAATGTCGGCCAGATCGGCGGGCAGAGTCGTCTGGCGCAGTTTCACGCGCGCGCCTGCTTCGTCGATCAGATCGATCGCCTTATCCGGCAGGAAACGGTCGGGAATGTAGCGGCTCGATGCCGACACCGACGATTCAATCGCTTCGTCGGTATAGCTGACCGCGTGGAATTTCTCGTAGCGGTCCTTGATGCCGTACATGATCTTCACCGCATCCGATTCGGAAGGAGGCGGTACTTTCACGGCCTGGAAGCGGCGTTCGAGCGACCGGTCCTTTTCAATCGACTTGCGGAATTCAGCGGGCGTTGTCGCGCCAATACACTGGATCTCGCCGCGCGAAAGCGCCGGCTTCAGGATATTGGCCGCGTCAAGCGAACCTTCCGCCGAGCCCGCGCCCACAAGCGTGTGCAATTCGTCGATGAAGATGATGGCGTTNNGTCTTCAGCCGCTCTTCAAACTGGCCGCGATACTTGGTTCCGGCGACGATGAGCGAAAGATCGAGTGCCAGAATTCGCTTGTCGGCCAGGAACGACGGCACATCGCCATCGGCGATCTTCTGCGCGAGGCCTTCCACGATGGCTGTCTTGCCAACTCCCGGCTCGCCGATCAGCACCGGATTATTCTTCGTGCGGCGGCAGAGAATCTGAACCACGCGCTCGACTTCGCCGTCGCGGCCAATGAGCGGATCGAGCGACGTATCCATAGCGGCCTGCGTCAGATCGCGCGAGAACTCCGCAAGCAGAGAGCTTTCCTTCGGGCGATTTGCCGAAATTTTCTCCGATTGCGTGCGCTGCAACTCTTCGCGAATCGAAGACAAGCGCAGCCCGCGCTCATGCAGAATTTCGGCGGCGAAACACTTCTCTTCGCGCAGCAAACCGAGGAGCAAATGCTCGGTGCCAATGTGCTTGTGATTCAGGCGCTCGGCTTCTTCCGCGCCATATGCCAGAACGCGCTTGCATTCGTGACTCAGCGGCAGATCGACCGATGTCGAGACCTTTTCGCGCGCAGTCGTGTGGCCTTCGATCTGCTTGCGGATCGAATCGACGGCGGCATGCGACCGCAGAAACCGGTTGGCCAGTTGCTTGTCTTCCCGCAGCAATCCAAGCAGCAGATGTTCGGTTTCAATGTACGGGCTTCCGAACTGGCTTGCCTCGTACCTCGCAAAGAAGATGACTCGCCGGGCCTTTTCCGTGTATCGCTCAAACATAATTCCCTTGCGCTCCCTGTTGGTGCTGGTCGATCTCTCTTCGCTCCAGCGCTGCCACTACTCTCTACACGCCCACTACTACTAAAGATACTCCCCGCGCCGGTTCGGATGCAAAAGCGATTTGTTCACGCACTGCAGAGCACTCCGCCTTCCAGCCTCAGCACTCTGCCGCAGGATTCCGCAAACCGTTGATTATGCGTGACAAGGATCGACGTCAGGCCCCGGGTCCGGCGCAGATCCGCCAGCAGCGCGAAGACTTTCTCTCCGGTTCGCTCATCCAGATTCCCCGTGGGCTCGTCCGCCAGCAGCAGCGACGGATCGCCCACCAGCGCCCGCGCGATCGCCACGCGCTGTTGTTCGCCACCCGAAAGCTCCCCCGCTCTGTGATGCGCCCGGTCCGCCAATCCCACCTCCTCCAGCCTTTCTCTCGCCGCAGCGAGCGCCTTCGCGCGATTTTCCCCGCGCACGAGCCGCGGCAGCATCACGTTTTCGACGCAGGTGAACTCCGCCAGCAGATGATGCTGCTGCCAAACATATCCAATCTCCCGATTGCGGAACCCGGCGACCTCCGCCTCCGACAGCAAAGCGATATTACGCCCCCGAAACCGTACCGCCCCGCTCGTAGGACGATCAAGTCCCGCAATCAGGTACAGGAGCGTGCTCTTGCCCGCCCCGCTCTCCCCCATCACGGCGAGTTGTTCGCCCTCGTAAACGGCGAGTTCCAACTCCCGGAAAACCCCGACTTCGCCCGAGCCTTCAACTCCGTGCGCTCCTCCGCCGGAATTCCCGTCCGCAATCCCACCCGATACGCCGCCTGGACAATAGATCCTCGTCAGCTTCTCGAGCTGGATGAGCGGCTGCGTCGGCGTTAGCGGGTCCAATCGTCAGTTTATCGTTCGTATGGGGGACATATCGGCAGGGTGTCCTGCATGTTCTACCAAACCGGTACGGAACTCGTAATGGAACTGTTACCGGCGGATGCCTCGGTGTGCGTGGATTCTGTTGTCAAGCCCCACGGCCTGTGCGCTATCCTCGATTCTTCATGGTGAACTGGCTCGTAGTGGGCATCGGAGATATTACCCGAAAGCGCGTGATCCCGGCGATTCGGGACGAGCCGCGCAGCGTGTTTCACAGCGTGCTGACACGTGAGCCGGGAAAAGCGGCAGCCTATCCGGGAGTTCGGGTGTACACGTCGGTCGAAACGGCTTTCGAAGACGGAGAGATCGATGCCGTCTACGTTGCCTCACCCGTGGCGCTGCACGTTTACTACACGATATCCGCGTTTCGCGCGGGCAAACACGTACTCTGCGAGAAGCCGACCGCGATGAATTTTGCCGAGGCGCAATCGATGCTCGCTGCCGCGCAGGAAAGTAAACGGCTCTTCGGCGTGGCATTTTACCGGCGGCTCTATCCCAAGCTGATCCGCGCAAAGCAACTGTTGGCGGAAGGCGTCATCGGACAGCCGGTTTTGGCGGAAGCCAATCACCATGGATGGCTGGAGAGCGAGGCGCGAGGCTGGCTGCGCGATTCCGCGCTGGCCGGAGGAGGACCGCTGTTCGATACGGCTTCGCACCGCATTGACGCGTTCAATTTTTTGTTCGGAAGCCCCACGCGCGCCACCGGCTTTCGCTCGAACGCGATTCACAAGCTGGATGTTGAGGATTCCGCCAGCATTCTGGTCGATTACGAGTCCGGCACCCGCGGCATTATCGATGTGCGGTGGAACTCGCGCATCGTCCGCGATCAGTTCCGCATTGTGGGCACCGAGGGTGAACTGATTCTGGATCCACTGAACGGCCCGCGGCTGGTTGTGACGACGCGTGCAGGAAGCAGCGAAGAGCAACTGCCCGCACACGCGAACGTTCACTATCCGATCGTGGAAGATTTCACAAACGCTATTCTGGACGGTTCGCCGCTGTCGTCGCCGGGCACGGGCGCGATCCTGACGGACTGGGTGATTTCGGCCGTGATGGCAAACGGCTAACCCGGGCATCGGCTTATAGCTGCCGATTTTGACGCTCTCACGGCTGCCCGGAAGCGCAAGAGCCGCCGGACTCGGCGCCATCCATCGAGGATCCACCCGTTCAGCCGGGT
>PLEX01000164.1:45840-61769 GCA_003136575.1 Bryobacterales bacterium
CGTAACTTGCGCGTGTTCCTCAGGAAGACTTCGCCTCACTGCACCAGCACACCCGCGCCCGGCGCGAGCCAATTCCCCCTTCGGCCCCAGGTTCCGACTTTTTCCCGGTAACCGGCGACACCCATACAACCGCGCGCCTTCGCTGGGCGGCTGCAGCCGGAAACTGGTGGAGTCTCTCAGGCACTTGTTCACAAGCCGCTCAGGCGAGCATCACATGGTGCGCGCGGCCGTATGCCCGAATGTTCCGATCGCTGGTGAGCAGTTTCGCCCGCATCACCCGCGCCGTCGCGACGATGATTCTATCCGCCGGATCGCCGTGGAACGAACCCGGAAGGCGGGTGCTTTCGAGCGCAATCGCGGGAGTGAGTGGCGCGAGCGACAGTCCTCGAATGGCCAAAGCCTCTTCCACCCATTGAATGCAATTGGTATGCAGGCGAACCCGCCCTTTCGACTCCAGCATGCCGAGTTCCCAGACCGACATGACTGAAAGAAACAGGTTGGCACCATCGGCGGCTTCCCTGATAACGTCGAAATTATGTGCGCTTAACCGCTCGCGCGTGCCGGCTTCGAGCCAAATCCAGTAATGGGTATCGATCAGCAGGGGCGTCAATATTCACTCCCCGCCGTGAGAGCTTTCAGCGTTCCGCATTCCAAATCTCTCCGATCGGAGAAATAATGTCGCCGAGGATTTCGATGGATCCCTTCATGCGTCCGAAAATCTCAGGGGGAGCTTTCTCTTCCACCGGCACGAGTTTTGCGACAGCCTTGCCACGCTTGGTGATCACGATCTCCTGGCGTCCGCTCTGCACCTCATCGAGCAGGGCGAGGCATGTGGCCTTGAATTTTCCGGCGGCAATCTGGCGCTTCATATGGTCATATTACCATGGTCACGAAGCCCTTCGTCGCGCAGGCGAAACGTCACTGTTTTTCCAGCAACGAACTGACTGCCGCGCGGATGCCCGGATCTCCGGTCTCCGCCGCCTTGCGCAATAACGGAATCGCCTCAGACTTCAGCCCGCGGCCATAAAGTGTGACGCCGAGGTTGAATTGTGCCATCGCCGACCGCGGATCGCCTTCCACTGCCAGCCGATACTCGCGAATCGCATCTTCTGGTCTGTTTTGCGAAGCGAAAAGCGTCCCCAGATTGTTGTGGGCTCCCGAGACCTGCGCGGCGAACGACGAGTTCCACGCCTTCAGAGCCCTTTCGGCGCTGCCAGTGGCCAGCAGCGTCTCGAACCACTCGGCTTCAGCCGTTTCTCCGCGGCCACCAATGCGGATGGCCTCCTCGAGCTGCTCCCGCGCCTCGCGCAGTTTATTCTGCCGGAGAAGCGAGTCTGCCAGGTTCATCCTCAGCGAAACGAATTCCGGCTGAATCCGAACGGCCTCGCGCAGGGCAGTCTCCGCTTCGCGCAGGAAATCTTCCGCCCCGCTCGCTCTGCCAGCCATGCGGAGGAGCGCGCTGCCAAGGTCGTTAAACGCGGCGGCGCTTTCCGGGTTTCGTTCAACCGCCTGTCGAAGAACCCGAATCGCGTCCTCAAATTTGCCCAGTTTCGCGTAAGACTGGCCGAGCGAAAAAAGCACGTCCGTTTCCCATGGCGCGAGGGCGGACGCCCGGGCGAAGGAATCCGCGGCAAGATCCGGCCGTCCCGCCGCCTGTTGCGCATTGCCGAGGCCAGCCAGATAGCTCCACCGGCCGGGCGAACCGGCCAACGCAAGCCGATACCAGTCCATCGCCTTCGCCGGCTGCGACAGCATCAGAAAAGCGCGCCCGATCTCGGCGGCGATTTCCGGATTCTCCGGGCGATAATTCGCCGTGGCTTGTTCGAGTCGCCGGAACGCCTCCGCCGGATTCGATTGCACCTGAGCGATAGCCAGAGCGGTGGAGTTTCCGGCGGTTTGCGGCAGGGATTTCGGATAGTACAGCATAGCCTCACCCGCATAAGGCGGCACATTACGGGCGTTGATTTCGGCAGTGGGCGGTTTGCCAGGATGCGGCCGTGAAATCCAGTGATCCGTGATTGACGCGTGGATGACATCGTCGGTCTTCCGCTGCGGCATGTGGCAGCCAACACATTCCCGGTCCGCGGAGTGCCGGCCCCCGGCAATAACCCCAGCAAGTTTCGCCTGATGGCAAGCTGCGCAGATTCCATCGGTCTTTCGGACGGACTCTTCGCGGGTCGGCGCCAGATGCGGATCGTGGCAGGTGATGCAGGTGAGTGGTTCTCCATCGCTGCGAACGCAAGCGGACCTCGCCAGCCGATACGGCGCGCTTACCAGTTCGACGGAATCGACGTTGAGGTTTTCGGTAACGCGGTCGAAAGCCAGCATGAAATCCGAAAGCGGCTGGCCTGGACGCCAGGAAAACATTCCCCGGTCTGGGCGAATGAGCGAAGCGGGCAACCGGCTGCTGGTCGTCTCCAGATGGCACTGGAAGCAGACCTCGTTTTGCCGGGCGGGATCCAGCAGGGCGGGATTTACGATACTCGCGCGAATCTGCTGCGGCGACCTTCCCTGCGACGCCGCATCCGCGTGAGCCTGGCCCGGGCCATGGCAGCGCTGGCAGTCGATCCCTTCCGGCAATTGCTCCGGAAAAATCGTTTCTCCGGGCGAATCGCCGGTAGGAGCGGTGTCGGGAAGCGCGTTGTGGCACTGCGTGCAGGCGAAATTTACTTCGCGGCTGAAACCAGGATGATCGGGCCGGTCGTACGCGGGACTCATTCCCCAGTGGCCACCATTCTCCGGGTACCAACTCACGGGGAATTCGGTGAGCTTGTTGTCGCGGGTGCGATGCAGGTAGCTGATTGCCTGACTTCCCGCGCCGATGACGTAGTCGACTCGTTCTTCGAACACGTTGGTTTCGGCGCCGCCCGGGCCTGGCTGGGAGCGGCGTATCCACGCTTCTCCATCGCTCCAGGTGAACGTGAATCGCTCCCTTGAGATTTCGTGAAAGAAACCCGAACCGTCGAATTCGCCTGGGCGTGAAGAGCCAGTCACCGGCCGAAACGAACGCGCCATGCCTGTTTGAGCATAATTTCTGGCGATTTCCGCGTGGCACGCCGCGCACAGTCGAGGGTCGACATAGCCGGGCCGGGAGGCAATCAACGCCGCCGTGGCGGTCAATCCGATCACTAATGCGGCGCATCCAGTCAAGTCAACCCCAGCCTAATGGATAAGCGGTCTTGCCGCAAGTATTAATTCCGGACCGGTCGCCGCCGTGGTTGTTGAAGCTGATCTGCCGGCCGATGGGGAGCGCCGGAGGCTCGAATCGGATTATGCATTAATAGCATTGACTTTGCGCGTGCCATTCAATAAACTCTAGCGATAGCACTGAACGAGTGGATGGCGCTTAATCCGCTCCGCGCGGTTTTTGACTAAGTCCGATGAAAAAGGGGTTTCTCATGTTCAGGAAGATCCACGTTATTTCTTTCGCATTTCTCGCGGCGATATTTGCCTTGCCCGCGTTCTGCCAACTGGAAACCGGAACGTTTTCCGGTCGCGTGAACGATCCGAGCGGCGCGGTGGTGCCCAACGCATCCGTGTCTGTCGTGGATACGGAAACTAATTTCACGAGCGAGACGAAAACGAACTCCGAAGGACTGTATCGGATGCCGTCGCTTCAACCAGGACCTTACCGGATGACGGTCCAGGCAGCGGGCTTCAAGCAGACTGTCCACGAGGGGCTGGAGTTGCACGTCGCCGAAACCCAGGAGGTGAACGTACAGGTCGAGATCGGCGTCGCCACCGAATCCGTGAGGGTGACCGGCGAAACGCCGCAGCTCGAAACCGAAACCTCGGTCACCGGCCAGACGCTCGAAGGAGATTATCTGCAAAAGTTGCCGCTCTACCAGCGCTACGTGGAAGATGTTTACTTTCTGACGCCGAACATCGACATGCAGGGGATTGCTTACGGGGGCAACCTGCAGGGCTTCCACATCGACGGCCTCTCCGACAGCAAAGTCGGTTTCTTTCAGGACGGCGTCTACTCGGTTTCAAACAACGGCGGAACGATTTACACCGCGCAGACGATCCAGAGCACGGTGGAGGAAGTAAAAGTTCTATCGACGATTCTGCCCGCGGAGTATGGCCACGCGGGCGGCGGAGCCCTCGTTTCGGTACAGCGTACCGGCACGAACACGCTTCATGGCGAAGTTTCCGAATTCGGACGCGTCAGCGCGATGCAGCAACGCCATTATTTCGACGAATATCATTTCGGGCAGATTGCGCCGGGGCAGATCGCGCCAACATCGGAACTTTTTCAGCAGCCGAACGCGACCCTCAGCGGGCCTGTTTACATCCCGAAGGTCTACCATGGCAAAAACAAGACGTTCTTTTTGTTCGCAGTCGAGCGTGTGATCGAAAAACAGGGCAAGCAAACAACCACTTCGGTTCCCGACCTCAATGAGCTTGCCGGAAACTTCAGCTTCGCGGGCAAAGGTGTGGCTGCGAATCAGCTTTACGATCCGCTGAGNNTCGCGCATCGATCCGGTCGCGGCGAAGTTTATCAGCCTGAACCCCTGGGCGCCACCCGATGTCGGCGGCACATACAGCAACACCGGCCCATCGAACAATTTCGTTGGAATCTATCTGAAGAAGTATTTCTCGGAGAACTACACCGGGCGTCTCGACCAGCAATTCACGCCCACCTTTAAGATGTACGGGAACTGGCTGTATAAATCGATCTACCAGCGCAGCCCGAATCCGCAGATATCGAACCCGATATTCGACAGCAGTCTCGTGCTTGAACACGATTACGACAATACTGCCACTCTGGGAGCCACGAAGATCCTGTCTTCGTCGCTGGTCAATGAGGTGAAGCTCGGCTACAACAGGTTTATCGCGGAAATTACCGGACCAGACACCAACGCCGATACGGCCCAACTGCTCGGCATTCCGAACGTTTCCGGCGCGCTGCTCCCGGGTGGCCTGCCGCTGAGTGTCGGCGGCCCGTCGAAAAACGTTCTGGAGAACTTCACCTTCAAGGATGACTTCACCTGGGTTAAGAACAAACACAGCTTCAAGTTCGGCTACGATCTTCTGCACGAACGTCAGGACCAGTGGAGTCTGGGTAGTCCGAGCGGCACTTTCAGCTTCGACGGAGCGGCGGGTCTGGCCGGGAGCGGAACCACCACGATTCCCAACACCGGGGGCATCAGCCTCGCGTCGTTTGAACTTGGTTCCGTGACCTCCTACAGCGCGTCCATTCCGACCGCAAGCTGGCTGCCCCGGGACAACATTCAGAGCGTATATTTCCAGGACGACTGGAAGATTCTGCCCAACCTGACCCTGAATATCGGAACGCGTTGGGTAATGGAAAGCCCGTGGCACACGAAGTACGGGCAGTTCGCCGTCTTCAGTCCGACAGCCTCCGACAATGTGGTTTCGGGCGACATGGGCGCCACCGTGCACCCCGGCGGCAATATGAACAATCGTGAGTGGCAGCGGCCGGAGCCGCGCGCGGGTCTGGCGTGGCATCCCATGAACAAACTGGTGGTTCGCACGGGCTTCGCGCTGATGCATATCGATCTCGGCCTCGCGCCCAGCGAACTCGGAGAATACAGCATCTCGGCGGCGGACAATCAGCCGTCCGGCAATCCGACTCCGCTCTTCCAGCTCAGCCACGGGCCACCCGCTCCCCTCGCGTTCCCCGCCCTTCAGGGCAATGGCTATCTGCCCTACGTCGGGTGCTCGACCGGGACGCTGAACGGCGTCACGTTCCCGACCTGCGGCTCCCGCTCCTCGGTCTATATCAACCCGCAAATCCACGACCCGTACTCGATGACCTGGACGTTCGCCCTCCAGTACCAGTTGTTCAAAAACACGCTGGTCGAGTTGTCCTATGATGGCTCCGCGAGCGTCGGCGATATCGAAACGCCGAATGAAAATGTATTGCCCATGAACTTCGACGCGGGGAACACCGCGGCGCTGACCGCCGTGAACGGCAATGGGCAGGTTTATAGGCCATGGGTGAATTTCGGAACCATTACCTACATGGGCAACATCAGCCACTCGACCTACCATTCCGGCACCGTGCACGTGCAGAAGCGGCTGGCTCACGGTTTGCTGTACGATTCGTTCTTCACATATTCCAAGAGTCTGGATGGAAGCGGCGTGGGCGTTACCGACATCGCGAGCGACCTGTACAAGGGACCGTCCGCATGGGACAGAAGATTCCACTATGCGGGCAACTTCAGCTACAACATTCCGATTGGAAAAGGGCAGAGGTTCATGAACAAGGGCGGCGTGCTCGATGCCATCTTCGGCGGCTACAATCTGGTCTGGCAGTACGATACTTACAGCGGTAACCCTGTCACGCCGGGCTACACAAATAGCCCGAATAACGGGCCGCCGTCGGTGATCGGCGGCATTGGCGGGCGCCCGAACCTTATTGGCAATCCCGCCATGGCGCCCGACTGGCAGAATCTGGGCAACGACCGTTTTAACCAGGTCGGCCTCGGCGTGAACTCCTCGGTGTGTTGCCTTTCCGATTTCGCCTATCCGGCGGCATTCACGTTCGGCAATGAAGGCAAGGGTGTCTTGTACGTGCAGCGGACCATCGGCGCAAGCTTCTCGCTTCGCAAGGAATTTGTATTGAAGGAGAAGATGAGACTACAGATTCGCCTCGACTATCAGAACCCGTTCAAGTGGTATACGCTGGGCAACCCGGGTACGACGGTGGACCTGAAGAACGTGGTGGCGGGCGCCCCGTTGACCGGCGTCTCGGCCGAATCGCCGGGCAACGCTTTCGGCAAATTCACCGCGGGCAACGAAGCGACCAGCGTGGCCGACGGCGGCGTGCCGATGATGAACGGGACGATCAAGTTCACGTTCTGACCGATGACGTCGGCGCGATTTATCGCCCTGCGTAACGAGTGAATCGATCTGCGGGCCCTTTGGCCTTGCGAGTAGCGGCCCGGCGGCCCCGCCACGTGTTTTCACTCGATTTGAAAGCGCGGTAATCCGGGGCGCGCCGGCAGCCTGATCGCACATCGGAAGCAAGCCCGCTGTAATATTCAACAAGGAGAATTTTATGAACCGCTATCGCTGCCTTTCTGTCGCGTTACTGATGTTCGCCGGTCACGCAGTCGCTCAGGTCGGATCCCCGGCCGCGGCCCCCGCAGCCGGAATTCAGGGGGTCCCACAGGGGCCAGGCAGAGGGCCTCTTCCACCGGTGGTCACCGGACCTTCCGCGCCCGTGCCTCCCGAGGTCGCAATACCGCGTCCCACGCCCGAAGAACTGGCGAAGGTGAACGACGCGCTGCGGAACTGGATCGCGACGGACAAGTCGTCCGCCAGGCCGCTGCTCGAAAAATACCAGTCTTTACTGATGCTTCAGCCGCCGCGCCTGAACGTCGCGGCCACATTCACACAGACGACCCTGCGCATGGGTCCGCGCCACCTGGGCTTCGTCGATACCGCGCGCAAGGGCGATATCGACCTGTTGCTCGAAGGCGATTCGATCACCGACTGGTGGGTGCAGGGCGATGCCAACAAAGCGATGTTCGACAAGTACTTCGGCGGCATGAAGACCGCCAATTTTGCCATCGCCGGCGATACGACCCAGGGCGTTCTTTGGGGCCTGAAAAACGGAGAAGGCCAGGGTTTCCAGCCGAAGGCCGTGATGCTGATGATCGGAACCAACAATACGGGGTCATCCTCCGCGCCCGAGATTGCCGAAGGCGTCGGCGCAGTCGTCCTCGAGCTACGGAAAGACTTTCCCGATGCGAAGATTCTGCTGCTTGCGATCTTCCCCCGCAGCGTTCCCGGCGACCCGGTCCGCGAAAAGATCGCCGAGGTCAACCGGATTATTTCGAAGCTCGACGACCAGCGACACGTCTTCTACCTGGACATCGGCGCCAGGTTCCTGGACGACAAGGGCGTCTTTCTTCCCGACGCGTTCCGGGCAGACAATCTGCATCCTCAGGCTAAGGGATATGACATTTGGGGCGCGGCCGTGAAGGACAAACTCGCGGAGTTGATGAAGTAACTTCTCACGCGCGGATGCGCCTGATCGGGCGGTTCTCTATTGAGATCCCACCCGGATTTTCGCCGCCGATGCGCACGCCTGCACTAAGGTGAAATATCGTGCCACGGCGGCGGCGCCAACATCGAAAGGATTGGCTTCGCCCGGTTGACGGCTTGCGGCGGTGTGAGCCTTAAGGTAGGCGTCGTCGAATTCGGAGTGATTCGAAAGCAGCGCGGTTGCGCCGTAATCGGCGGCGGCCTTCGCCATTTTTTTCGCCGATGCCAGATACGTGTCGTAATAAGCGGCGCTGCCGTTGAACGGGATCGCCGTGCCGCCCACGTAAGCGATGCGCAGAGGCTTGCCCTGATCCCGCACTTCGAAAAGATACGAGAGCGTTCCCGGTGTGTGGCCGGGCATGGTGACGATCCTGAGCGACGCGTCGCCAACCGAGACAACCATTCCGTCGTCACCCACTTTGTCGCGTTTCGGTTTGCCGCCGGCGTGGGTGGCCGCCTGGTCGACGGCGTCCCAGTCTTCCTGGCCATAGATCAGATGAACGCCGGGGATCTCGTCCTGCAGCAGTTTCGCGCCGCCATCGTGATCCGCATGCGCGTGCGAGAGAAGGACGTATTTGACCTTGTTACGATCCAGGCCAAGTTTCTTCAGGCCGTCGAGAATCTCGTCTTTCGCCGCATAGTCGAATAACGCCTCAATGACGATAATGCCCTCGCTGCCGACGAGTGCCCAGGCGCTGTGGATCCTGGTGCCGATGAAGTAGAGATTATCGGCGACTTTAGCCGGTTCCGCGTACCACGTTTCTCTGGGCGGAATGCGACTCGCCGTTCCGCGACCACCGCTTCCGCCACGCCCGCCACTTCCCCCGCGTCCCACGGCTCCGACACCCTGTGGTCCGGCCGGAGGCGGAACGCAGAGCCGAAGGAACGTACCCGGCCAATCGGTTCCTGCCGCGATCTTGGCCGCTCCGAGATAACCCTCGACTGTGGCGGGAGGCGTCTGGGCCAATATGACGCCCATCGGGCAAACCAACATGGTTGCCGCGACGATGGAGATTGTCGGCTTCATGATATTCGTCCTTCTCTTGCTGCTGCGGGCAGCCTGGAGGCCGATCCGCCTTCCAAACTCGCAGACAGAACGCGCTCTTAAATATATACTCCCGACGACGTTTTCGGGCAAACCGGGAAATTAAAAACTTCGGGTCCGGTGCGCCGACGCGCATTGACACGTCCCACCGCAGGGTCGGCCCCGCCGAAATTAACCCGGCCGCCGGAGCGCACGGTCTGACCGCTCCGTTTGTTAAACTACTGACAGTCAATGCTCCCCGACATTCAGCACGCGATCCGTTTACAGATTCTCGATGACCGGGTCGCCGAGTTGACAAAGGAGATCGCGACGCTCCCGAAACACATTGCCGAGATCGAAAAAAAGCTGGAAGGGCATAATCGCCGGCTTGAGCTCGACAAAGCCGCACTCATGGCCAATCTGAAGGACCGCAAGCGCCTTGAAGGCGACATCCAGACCCACGAGCAGAAGATTTCCAAACTGAAATCGCAGATGATGGAGGCCAGGAACAACGAGCAGTACCGCGCGTTCCAGCATGAAATCGATTTCGCCGGTCAGGAAATCCGCAAAGCGGAAGACCGCATCCTGGAACTGATGGCCGAAGCCGAGGCGCTCGAAAAGAACGTGAAGGCAGCCGAGGCATCGCTCTCGACCGAGCGCAGGCAAGTGGAGTCGGAAAAGGCGGCGGCGCGCGAGCGGACGGCGAAAGACCAGAAGGAAATCGATGCGCTGAAAGCCGAGCGGACCGGGATCGTCGCGCAGATTACGCCGTCGGTGGCTTCGAACTATGAACGCATTCGCAAGGGGCGGGCCGGCGTGGGAATCACGGAAGTGGTCGCGGGGCGCTGCGGACGCTGCAACATCATCCTTCGTCCTCAGTTTCTTCAGGATCTGAAAAAGAACGAGGCGATCATGATATGCGAGAGCTGCGGGCGAATGCTTTACTACAATCCGGCGCGAAGCGTGGAAGACCTGAGCGGAGGTAGCCGACTCAACGCGAGTTCGGGTACCGGCCGCCGCGTGAACATGAGCGCAGGCGTCGGCGTCGACAGCGACGTATGATGCCGGTCGTACCAAACGCGTAAACGCCGTTGTATCAATGTGGAGTAGGCCTTCGGCCTGCGCAATGCTTTCCTGTAACAGCCAATTCCCGCGCAGTCAACAAAACCGTTAAGCACCCCGGCGCATCGCGGGGTCTCCAGACCGTTTTCCTGCGGTATCGTGATTGGATGAAACAATCTCCAAAGCGTGCGGGCGACGGCCCTCGCCAAACGATTGAACGAAACGCGCAAATCCGTGCTGCCAGGTAGTGGACGCGTTCCTCAAGGTTTCCGCCTCATCCCTACTATTCTTCTTCTGCTGCCCGCCCGTGTTCCGACTTCAGTTTGTCGTGGAAATGCTGTACGTTGAAGTCGAAATACTTCTCCCGCTCCAACTGCAGCACCTGCTCGGGCACTTTCACGGGAGTGCGCTTCGGACTCGGACCCTGTTGCGGTGGTCGCCAACGCCGCATCGTCCGGTCCGTTATCCGACGATCTCGGCCGCCCCCCACCACTTCAGCTTGCCGGCCATTCCCGTCCCCGGGGCCGGACATTTCACTTGCTACCGACAGGAATTTTGTAGCCCCCATTCCATCCGGCTTCCATTTAGCATATAATCTGACGCCGGGAGGTTTTTTGATTTATCTATGTCGATTCCAATGATGGGACTGCTTTTGCTGGTTCTCGCAACACTGGGTGTGGTAGGGTACCGAAAATTCGTGGCACGCGATGAAGACGATCTTGTTCACCTCGGTGAAGGATCGGTGCAACACGCCGCAAGGCAGGAAGCTCTCGCTAAAACGCTTTCGCAACTGGACATGTATGCGAAGGTATTGATCAGCGTCACGGTCTTATACGCCGTCATACTCGGCGTCAGTTTGATTTACCAGGCGCTCCAGAACGGCCCGACTCCTTCTTAAGCATCGAACGTTCACCGCACCGAAAAGAAGCCAAAGCGCCCGATGTTCAGACCGGCCTTGGGGGGCCGCGCCTGCGCCAAAGGTTGGGACCGCGCGGCCCGAGGGTCTGAAATACGTGGCCGCCGATGGGGTCTGGAACAAGCTGCAATAGGCGCGAGCCGGCCAAGCGACGCCCGTTCACCGGCGAGATCCGCCGTCGATCCCGCCCGATCCCGCCGCGAAGCGGCGACCGATTGTCAATCTACGCTACCATAAATGGCGATGACACCCCACCCTCCCCGGATCGTGCTCCAGAAGACCGACGATTTCCGGGAAACCTACGCCAACAGCGTGCAGATTCGCGTCAACCTCTGGGATTTCTACCTCCTGTTCGGCACCATGACCCAGTCCGTGCCAGAACACGTCGAGATCCGCAATTTCCAGGGCGTGTACCTGAGTCCGCAACAAGCCAAAGCACTGCTCGGCCTGATGCAGCAAAACGTCAGCCAGTATGAAGCCGCGTTTGGCGAAATCAAGCTGGAACCCAAAGCCGGCGCCGGACTCGTCCAGTAACGCGATGGAACGGGTACGCGGACGGGTCCGGCCCCGGTCGTACCTTCTGAGGAACACGCGCTCGACCTGGCAGCGCGTGGCGGCCCGTGCGCTTCTGGTTTACGCAGTCGTCGCCGCAATCCTGATCCTGGCTCACGGGCCGCTGTTGCGACTCCCTTATTACTGGGACGAAGCCGGCCAGTTCATTCCGGCCGCGACGGACATCTACCAAACCGGTGCCTGGATATCCCATGCCGCGACGCCGAACGTTCACCCGCCCGGTTTGATGGCGTGGCTCGCGCTCGCGTGGCGCATGTTTGGGTTCTCCATTCTCACCACGCGCATCGCCATGTTGCTGCTGGCTTCGTTCGGCGCGTTTACAGCGTTTCTGCTGGCGATCGAACTGTCGCGCGGCAGTCCCGGCACACCCGCATTCACGGCGCTCGCGCTACTCTGCATCTCGCCGTTGTTCTTCGCCCAATCGATCATGGCGCTGCTCGATATGCCCGCCATGGGGTTCACGGCGCTCGCGTTGCTGTTGTTTCTCCGGAACCGGTTTCGCGAGGCAGCCATAGCGTGTGTCGTCCTGGTGATGGCAAAAGAAACCGGCATCGTCGCGCCTCTGGTCTTCGGGGTCTGGATTCTTTTCGAACGCCGCGGCGTGGGTACCGGTGGATCCCGACGCGATGCGGCGTGGTTTCTCCTTCCCGTGGCGGCTCTTGGATTGTGGCTGCTCGCGCTCCGCCATTTCACAGGCCATTGGCTGGGCAACCCGGCGTTTGCCAGCTACAACTTGTCCTTCCCTCTGAACCCCGCCCGCTTCGCGTTCGCGCTGCTGCGCCGGCTCTACTATCTGTTCATCGGCTCGGGGCATTTCATCGGAACCGGCGCGTTCGTGTACGCATGGAAGTGTTTGCCTTTGCTTCGGGACAGGCCTTGGCGCGTTGCCGCCACACTGGCCGCCGCGCACGCTCTGGCGGTCACAGCGCTCGGCGGCGCGCTGCTGGAGCGCTATCTGCTCCCCGTTCTGCCGATTCTCTATGCAGCCTTCGCCCTTGCGCTGCGGGCGTTGCCGGAGAGGCCGCGTCAGGTCGCGCTCACCTGCCTGGTCGCCTGCCTGATCGGTGCCAACTTCATCAACCCCCCCTATCCATTTCCTTTTGAGAACAACCTGATGTTCGTAAGCTTTATCGACGCCGAACGCGACGCCGCGGCTGCCGCGGACACTTACTCGGGTGCGGTTGCGACGACCTTTCCCATGACGACCGCGCTCGCGAATCCGGACAACGGTTACCTGGCGCATCCGCACGCAGTTCGCGAATTGCCCGACTTCAGGCCCGCCACGATAGCGGCGCTCAAATCCGATCCACCGCCGCTCATGATCGTTTACAGCACGGAGCTTGACCCGTGGCACGTAAGATCCACGCGCGCATTCCGGTGGTTCTTCGGACGCTATTACGACTACGAACGGCCGATGACCGCCGATGAGATCTCGAAGACACTGAACATGCGCATAACGAGGAGGTGGGATAACCACGGCTTTTCGATGTATTTGCTCGTCCGCACCGATCCCGTGAAGATGGGTATGTGCTTGACTCACCAGACCGCAATATATAGTAAATTCGGTGGTGGAAGACTATCCGAAAAATCCGGGCGAGTTTGATGCCCGACTCCGAACTGAGGGAGCGCGCCGGGAGTAGTATCAGCTATTAGCTAGGGCGCGACGCATCGCTCACGGCGACTTTGCTGCGGGCTTGACGTTCGGTCGGACCTGCGCTCATCTGACAGGCCTCACGCTGTCCCGTTCGGGAAGCGTGAGTCGAGTGTCACGACTCGACGTGAGCGTCTGTTCCTCGTGTGCGGGCTCGAATTCGCCGGAGACGGAGCGCGTTACGCCGTCGCGGGTGGCCGCCCGGCGGTGGCGCGAAATTATTTCACTGGCAACTGGACGGTCGCCGGTCAGAACGTGTAGCCAAGGCCAAACAGAGGAGTGAATTGCTCGAAGATGCCGCGGGCGGTATTGTGCGGAGCGGGAACGATTTCCTGTCTCGGAAACGTCGTGATGTAGTCTCGAAATTCCGCACGCAGCGCCATGTGCGGGAGCAGACGAAATTTAACGCCGCCGCCGGCACTGAAGACGACTTTCCAGACGTCATTCGTTGTCAGGCTGGCGATTTGCGGGATGGGCTGCGGAAATGGCGCCGGACCGGCGATAACGTACTCCTTTGCGCCCGTGCCTCCGGCCAGAAACGGACGCCAGCGATGTTCCCGCGGCTTGAAGTGGAACAGCAGGCCCACCGTCAGCGCATCCGAGTTTCCCTGAATGTCGGTGTTCACGCCGGGGGCCATCAGGAAAGGGTGCCCGTCATGGTAAAGATAATCGAATTCTGCTGAGACGTACTTTGAGAATTCATCCGCGAGAGAGATACCGGCGGCGAAGCGGTTCCGGATGCCGGCCTCCGCAGTCCCCTCGGAAGAAAAAATTGTGCCGTCGTGGCAGATCCCGTAGCCGACGGTAGCCCCGACTTCGTATTGCTGAGCAAAGGCCCCACCGGAAAGGAGAGCAAGGAGGGCCAAACACTTAAGCATCGATCTTTAGTACACTCTGCTTCCATGAACCCTGAGACTGCCGAGTTTCATGGCGAGCACTCCAACAACGAGTATCGGATCGGATTGATCCGGCGAGCAGCGGTCCACCACGTGGTATTGCCCGTTCCTGATCCCTTCCAGAATCCAGTGTGACCGGCACTCCGGAGCCACATTCGGGTCGCCGTCTGCAATCGTCGGCAGATTCCAGAATCCCGCCCGTCCGACCGCGCTCAGGAACGAAGCTGTTCTGGATTTCCAGGACCATGACATTCCGGAGTCCGAAATGCGTCCCGGTTGCGCTCCGCCTTTACCGCTGGTCAAACGCCGGTAAAACCATCCCGTGCCATTTGGCTTCATGACGAACCGAATACTGGCCGGACGATCGAACTCCCGCAGCCAGAGAAGCCGGTACACCTCAGCGTTCGGGTCGCGCTGCGCCAATTCCAACAGTGACGGTTCGTGCATGGACTCCAGGAACGTCGAGTATCGATTCGCCGCGGCTTCGCTCGCCGCCGGCGTTCTACCCAGAATGCCGGCCGGGAAATAGTCTGTCGCATTGCCGAATTGAACTGCCAGGGTCAGGAAAACAAATGCGGCTGTTATTCGCATAGTAATTCAATTCCAGCATAAATCCGTTCGCACACCCCGCCGGGCGGGGCAGAGCCCCCGGGAAATCCTAATTCTGGCTCGAATATCCCTGCCAGACATATTCGAGCGCCTGGGGCAAGGTGTGGTTGATTACCTTCCTTTGGGTATGGCCGGCGCCCCTCGTATAAACGAACTGATAACGATAGCCCTTGTCCTTGAGAATCTTCGCCAGCCGCGAGTTGGCGATCACCCAGTTTCTCCGATTCTCCGAAGGGGTCCTGGCGCCGTTGTCGTTCTCGGATACCTGGATCCAGAGACGGAGGGGTTTCTTCGCCGCGTCGGGAAACAGGTGCTCAATATATTCATATGCGCCCAGCGGAGCTTCCGGAGTGCTGCGCAGATTGACGAATGTTCCCGAGTACGTGACGACACGGTGATAAAGTTCCGGCCGGAACCAGGCCATAGTCAGCGCGGCCGCACCGCCTGAACTACCGCCCAGGGTCATGCGGGCTTCGGGGTCCTTCGACAGCTTTACGCCCGCCTCTTTCTCCGCGCGGGGCAGTACCTCCTCTTCCACGAATTGAACGTACTTATCGGAAACGGTGTCGTATTCCATGCTACGCTCGGACCCGCCGTTGTCGATCATAACGGCGACCAACACCGGCAGACGCTGGTCGTAAATCATATTGTCGAGAATGGTGGGCAGGTTGTACCGCATCCCATAGGCGTCGGCGGAGACGATGATCGGGGCGTCGGTACCCGGAACGTACTCCGCGGGAACGTAGACGCAGACGTGCCGTTGAAAGGCGCCGTTGGAGCCGGGGAAAAATCTGCTGTCGGCCGAGTTCATCACGAACTCGATCACCTTGCCCTCGGGGACGCCCACGCGCCTGGCGAGTTCCGGCGCGGTGGGATAACCCGGGCCCGCTGAATAGTCGCCGTCGACGGCAGCGGAGGTCCATGCCGGAAGATCCGTGAGTTTCGCGATTTCCGCGATATCTTCGGCGGACTGGGGCGTCCCGGCGCGAGGAGCGCCGGGACCGCGCCCCGGCCCGTTGGCGGGCGCCTGCGCTGCGCGGGCAGGCGGCGGGGTTGGCGGCGGTATGCACGGAACGGATGGCAGCGTCTGCGCCAGTCCCAATTACGCAAGAAACAAGATCCCGAAACAGAATTTCAAACGGATTTCTACTCCCGACATCGGCAATTCTACAGCACCGG
>PLEX01000166.1:0-14504 GCA_003136575.1 Bryobacterales bacterium
TAAAATTTATTTTTTACGCAAAGTGCCAAAATGCGCTCTGCTTGCGATAAATTACTTGGGTATCAGTATAGTGGCCCGTCAAATATTCAAATCAAGGACCTGAAAGAGTTCAGGCCGCTCGGTTACAGCGAGCGTCCGACAATTTCTGGGTGACCATAGCGAGAGGGTCCCACCCGTTCCCATCCCGAACACGGAAGTTAAGCCTCTCAGCCCCGATTGTACTGCACGCGCAGGTGTGTGGGAGACCAGGAAGTTGCCCGGTTTATCAAAAAGCCCGACCAGAAATGGTCGGGCTTTTTGTTGCTATCATCGTTCCCGTGCCCCTTTCAGACGAAGATAGAATCTTCCAGTCCACCATCCTGCGCTTTGCCCGCGAACGCATCGCCCCGCACGTCCGCTCGATGGACGAGACCGCGGTGTTCCGCAAGGATCTCCTCGGGGAAATGTTCGAACTCGGTCTCATGGGCATCGAGATTCCCGAGGAATACGGAGGCCAGGGCGGAAGCTTCTTCCAGTCCGTATTGGCCGTCGAGGCGCTCGCTACGGTCGACCCTTCAGCTGCCGTCATCGTCGACGTCCAGAACACTATCGCCAACAACATCCTCCTGCGCTGCGGAACGGAAACCCAAAAAAACCGGCATCTTCCCCGCCTGGCCGCGAATGCCGTCGCCTCTTTCGCCTTGTCCGAAGCCGGTTCCGGTTCCGATGCCTTTTCGCTCACAACCCGCGCGGTCCCCGACGGCGCCAACTTCCGCATCACCGGCCGCAAACTCTGGATCACCAACGCCGCCGAAGCCGGCATCTTCTTCCTTTTCGCCAACGCGGCGCCGGAGCAGGGTCATCGGGGCATCACCTGCTTCCTGATCGAGCGGGAAACGCCGGGCTTCAAAGTCGGCAAGAAGGAAGACAAACTCGGCATCCGCGCCTCCTCGACCTGCGAACTGATTCTCGACGACTGCGTCGTGCCCGCGGAAAACGTAGTCGGCGAGATCGGCAAGGGCTACAAGATCGCCATCGAGACGCTGAACGAAGGCCGTATCGCCATTGGCGGCCAGATGACCGGACTCGCTCAGGGTGCCCTCGATCATGCGATCTCCTACGCGAAGCAACGGCAGCAGTTCGGCAAGACGATCGGCGAATTTCAGGGCGTGCAGTTCACACTCGCCGAAATGGCGACGGATGTCGAGGCGGCCCGTCTCCTTGTCTACAACGCCGCCCGATTGCACGACGCCGGAAAACCGTTCGTCACCGAGGCCGCAATGGCCAAACTGTTCGCATCGCAGATCGCCGAGACGGTGGCGTCGCGCGCGATCGAAGTACTCGGCGGAGTTGGCTTCACGAAAGATTACCCGGTGGAAAAGCTATACCGCGACGCCAAAATCGGCCGCATCTACGAAGGCACCAGCAATATGCAGAAACTGGTGATCGCGAAGGAACTGCTGGGAAAACGTTAATTCGGGGACGTCGACCTGGCCCTTCTCGGCCTGCAGTTCCAGTCCGAGTGTTCCTTTGATCTCATTGAAGATCAGAGGACGATTTGGGTCCGTGGGCGGCGTATCGGCGGGGCCGTGAACGTCGCCGAATTCGGCTTGCCCAGGGTCCGGAGTCCACTTCAGATCTATGTCGGGCAGATTCAGATTGCCGATAGCGTAGCTGCCAGGAATTTGATGTCAACCTCCACGCTCATCTCGCGTCCACCGTTCCGAGCGCGTCCACTGCGGCGTGTTCAGAACCTGATAGTGCTTCACCCCGAATGCCTCTTCATTCAGAAATGGTTGTTCATCGCCGAGGTGCCGGGGTCGCTCGGCTTCACCGAAGCCACCTCAATCTCGGGCGATTTCGCGGGAGTTTGCGCGACCAATAGTCCGCCCGCCACGGCCGACCGCATTCGCATCATGCTCATTCCGCTGATTAATGCGTCATCGCGTAAATGATGTAGTCGATCCCGTACCGATAGGCCAATTCAGTCATTTGTTCCGGGTACCTGGGGGCATCGGCGAACTCCCACGCATCGCCCACATCCGTGTTGTAGTTGACCGCGACCACCATCCGTTCCTTATCGTCGTACATCCCAAACCATGCCGGCTCCGTTCCGGCGGGCTGAACCAGTTCCACGGAATCGCCGATACACCGCAGGTGTCGCGACCCGGGAATCCACGTCCGGTCCTTATCCTTTATGTCGTAGAGAACGTGCATGGCGGGATCGGACTCCGCCAGTTCCGTGATCGGATGCCCGGGCATCGTCCGCGCCATCGTGCTTTCGAAGACCGGCCATGATTCCGGATCGGAACTCCAGAAATCGTCCACGACGAGAAAACCACCGCGCAGCAGGTACTCGCGCAGCCGCGCAATTTCGGCCTTGCTGAGATCCCACCATCCCACCTGCGTCGCGTAGATCCAGGGATTATCGAAGATCCGGTCGTCGGTAAGGCCCATCTGTAGCGGTTCGCCAGTACCGATCCGCGTGAGACGTCGCACCCCTTCGGAGAAGTGGAAATCCGCATCCGGCCAATCGACTATCCACCAGCCGTTGCCCTGCGCGCTTCGGGAAGCGAAGCCGTAACCTCTGTGATGACTGGGCAGATCCGTATACTCCATGCGGATGAAATGGAATTCGCCTGCCGCAGGGAAGGTGGGCAGTTCCGCCTCGCTGGTTCCCATGCATCCGCTGCCGCGGCCTCCGCCAAAACCGCCTCCGCCGAATCCCCCGCCACGGCCCCCGCGCTGCGCCCATGCTACGGCCGCGAGAATAAGCGCGGCGGAAACCGTAAGTCCGATCGTTCTGGCGCGGCGTGTCATAGGCTGATACTTCGTTGAACCGATTATAGTGGTTCATCGAATATTCAGCAAACGGCGATAGCATTGTTGCCTGAGGGATCAATCAACGATGATGTCCAACGTTAATCTCGTAATCGGACTGCTCGCGGCCTCAGCCGTCTGGGCCGCTGACGTCAAAGTGAAAATGGCCGACCTTCCACCGGCGGTGCAGGCCGCGGTGAAGGAACAGACGAAGAACGCCACACTGGTCGGCCTCAGCAAAGAGACCAAACACGGCAAGACGACATGGGAAGCCGAAACCTCGCTCAACGGCAAGAGCCGCGATGTCAGTTTCGATAAAACAGGCTCAATTGTGGCGGTCGAGCAGGAAGTGGATCTCGACAGCATTCCCGCGCCCGCGAAAGCGGCGATTCAGAAGAAGCTGGGGCAGGGCACGTTGAAGAAGGTCGAATCGGTGACGGTGGGATCGGTAGTCAGCTACGAGGCCACGATAACCGCGAACGGGAAAACTTCCGAAATCGGTGTGAACGCGGACGGCGCGCCGCACAAGGAGTAGCTCCGCCCTGGCCTGATTTCGGTCCCGGATATCCGCACCACACCAGTCCAATGTTGGTCATCAGAAGATTGGTATGTGCTTCACGCAGCTCATCGCTCCGGCACCGCTTGGTAGCGCGGGTCCCCGGAACCGCGGCGGACGCCCCGTCCGCAGGCTGACCAGTTGGACTCCCTGAGTGAAGCACATACCCACCCATCAGAATTATTGAAAGCACGCTCCCAGACCAGCCGACCCGGTAAACGTTAGTTAGTTCGCGGAAGGGCGTTCGATTTGATCGATGACGTAGCGTCCCTGCGGCCCCCTGGTCGGCTCCAGTTTCAGTCCCAGGCGTTCCAGCACCGTGAAGATTGACGGGCCTGAAGGAGTATCAGTTCGGGTAAACATCCTCTCGGCCACGGCCGGCGGAAGGTTCCCGGGCGTCGATTCGTCGTGCGCAAAACGCAGATGGAACGTGTATAGATCTGTGATCCCGGTCTTATCGAAGACATGGCGGTCTAAAGTCTTGGACAGCATCCCAATGAGATTGCCAGGCGTCTGCCCGGCTGCATCAAGTGCCCAATCCGGCCCGGCCGTGTGCAGCACGATCATACATGGCGGCGTCTTGCCGACAGGGGACCATTCCCCTGTCATGAAGACCCCCCTCGGCGCCGGGGTCCCCTGCGACGGATCAGGCGTGCTGCAGCCTCCTGGTTCCATCGGTTTCAGCCTGAGCCCGCCCTTTTCAACGGTCAGGTTATACATCGGGACCTCCTGGGTTTCCTGGTGAAGCTTTAGCTGAAAACGATCTTCCAGCGCCAACTGAAGCATTCGCTCCAATACTCTCTCCCCGCCCCGTCCGCGTCCGTTAGCCGCTTTCGCCGCCGGGTCATCCGTTTTTCCTTCAACCGTGTACAGGTCTGAATTCACCCACCCCGGTGCTTTCCTCAGCCAGGTGTCGTCACCCATTGAAGGCATGTAGTTGAGGAGGCCATCTCCCTCTCCGAACTGGCCGAGGTAAGCCATTTGTATGATGGCGCCGACGGTCATGCACTGCATTCTGAGCGTGCCGGGCGAGTATTGTGGACCCGTCCCTCTTCCTCCGCCCTCGCCACTGGCAGGCCCTGAGAGTCCGTTGGGATTGCAGCGCCTGACAGAGACCACGTCGAATTTCGGTCTGACCATATCCTTGTATTTATCGATCACCTTGCGCATATCATCCAGCGGGCCGGCTGTCTGCGCAGCAGTTGGTGGCTGCACTTGCGCGCGGGCGGCGGGCTGTGCGGTCAGTCCCACAGTTGCAGCGATGAATATGACCGGTAATCCCATCAACGTCAGCACGATCCCAGGACGGGAAAGTCTGCGCAGATTTCCGCCCGCAAGTTCGAAGACCTGATCGATGCGGTGGCCCGTGCCGGAGCGGGACGCTATGGCCACCCCCGGGAGTGCCGCGCGATAGCCCGCGGCGCTCACGGTCTCAGCGAAGCCGAGCAGAATTCTCGAGTAGCCGCTCGGATCGCCGTTTTTCTCCAGAACGACCGCGTCGCAGGAGAGTTCCGCCATATCCGCAATCTGCCGCGAGACCCACCAGGCGAGGGGGTGAAACCAGTACACGCATTTCGCGAGCCGGGTGAGAAACGAGACTCTCGTGTCGCCGCGGCGGATGTGCTCGAATTCATGCGCGAGTACGGCGCGTTTGGTGGTTGTGTCCCAATTCAGCCATCCCGCGGGAAGAATGACTGAGGGCCGCAGAATACCTACCGTGACGGGGCTCAGCACTTCGTGGGATTCCCGCAGTCGCCGCAAGCGGAGCACCTTCGAACGGGACATCACGCGCATCAGCAGCATCCACCCCGTCACGCGATAGCCCGTCATGGCGAGCACCCCAGCGAGGTAACACCAAATCAGGATCGTTCCAGGCTCTGGCCATTCGAAGACCTTCGAGGGCGCGTTGTTTGTCGATGGAGCCGTACCCGCGGCGAACCTGGAAGTATCGTAACCGCTCGTATCGTTCGTCGCAAGCGGCGTCCTCATCAGGGTGTCCTCGCGGCGGGGCAACAACGGCAGTTTCCAATGGGGCGCGATCACACTCGCCACCGGCAATAATAGCATACCGACCAAAACAGCGGACCAGACCGCATGGCGCGAGGACGGGTGCCGGACTTTCAGAAGGTGAAGAATCAGCCACGCGGCGGCGGCCAGCACAAGGGGTCGCACTAAAGAGGCCGTGAACAGCGCAAGTGCCTGCCGTTGCCAGGTCATGATCTTCTCCGGGCGGGTTTTTCCGGGGCGTTGCGGGCTTTTTCCAGAGTCTCGATTTTCTCGGCGAGGCGGCGCAGCTCAGTGCTATCGACTACGCGATGGTCCACCATGCCGGTCAGCAACTCTTCGAGCGAACCGCGGCAGAAGTTCCGCAGCGCGCTGCGTACCGCTTCGGCCGCCACCTTGCGAGGTTCGCGGGAACTGGAGTAAATGAACTGCCGCCCGTCCATCTCATGCTTCACATACTGCTTGGCTTCGAGACGGCGAAGCACCGTTCGAATGGTGGAATCGGTCAGCGAACGATCTTTGCTGACCGCCGCACGCACCGCGTCACCGGTCGCGGGCCCATGCCGCCAAAGAAATTCCATCACCTGCTGCTCCAAGTCTCCCAAACCTTTTTGCTGCGTCATATTCGCTTTACCGTTACCGATCGTCACGTTACCGATAGTAACGCTTGCCCCCGATCAAGTCAAGCCCGAATTCCGAGGGGGAAGCCTGTCACGATGCCGATACGGTCCGGGCGCGCCCCGTGTTCCGGAACCCCCGATGCCACAGCCCTCAAAACCTTCCCACCGGTGTGCCTATCCTGTAACCAGAGCTTTACCAACCATATCTCAGCATCTGCAGAACCCATCGCGAACCCCGGCGCAACTCCCTCGCCCGGCGTCTGCCAGGCACGCGGCCGGACGCGGGCAGCGCCACCTCTTCAGTTCGTTTTGCAAATAACGCCGGTTATGAAACTGGGCGCATATCCCCGGTCGCTCCACGAGCCCGGAGTCTCATCTGTGCGGGCCGGAACCGCGCCCTTGCTAAACTGAACTTTCCCCACATGAAGGCTGGCGTCATCGTCTTTCCCGGCAGCAATTGCGACCACGATGCGTGGTACGCCGTCAATGAGAATATGCACGACCGTGCCGAATTCATCTGGCACGATTCGACCAGTCTCGGCGATATCGACGCTGTAATTTTGCCCGGCGGCTTCTCCTACGGCGATTATCTTCGTTGCGGCGCCATCGCCCGTTTTTCGCCCGTCATGCAGGCGGTGAAGAAGTTCGCGGCTGATGGCGGCCTCGTGCTTGGCATCTGCAACGGTTTTCAAATTTTGGTCGAAGCCGGTCTCCTGCCAGGCGCCCTGCTTCGCAATCGCGAGCTGAAGTTTATTTGCCGCGAAGTGTGCCTGTCGACTGATACCACCGCGTCTCCATTCACCTCCAGGCTGAATAAAGGCCAGATTCTCCGCATCCCGATCGCTCACGGCGAAGGCCAGTATTTCGCCGACGAGCGCACTCTCGACGAGCTCGAATCCGAAGACCGTGTGGCGTTCCGTTACGTGGAAAACCCGAACGGCTCGGCCCGCTCGATCGCCGGTATCCTGAGCCGCGAACGTAACGTGATGGGCATGATGCCACATCCCGAACGCGCCTGCGACCCGTTGATGGGTTCCACCGACGGAATGGGAGTCTTCGAGTCGATGCTTGCGTCGATGCCCACCGCGGTTCCCGTACTTTCATGAAAATCACACCCGAGCTGATCGCGCAACATCAGCTCACCATCGCGGAGTACGACAAGATCGTGACTCTTCTCGGCCGCGAGCCGACCTACACCGAACTGGGCATTTTCAGCGTGATGTGGAGCGAGCACTGCTCCTATAAGAGTTCGCGCATCCATTTGAAAAAGCTGCCGACGACGGGCAAGTACGTGGTGCAGGGGCCGGGCGAAAATGCCGGCGTCATCGGCATCGGCGGCGGTTGGGTGGTCGCTTTCAAGATCGAGTCTCACAACCACCCGAGCTACATCGAGCCGTTTCAGGGCGCGGCCACCGGCGTCGGCGGAATCCTGCGCGACATTTTCACGATGGGCGCGCGTCCCATCGCCGTGATGGATTCGCTCCGGTTCGGTCCCATAACCGGGACGCCCGAATCTGCGCACAACCGGCGCATCGTTTCGGGCGTTATCGGCGGCATCGCGCATTACGGCAATTGCTTTGGCGTGCCGACCGTCGGCGGCGAATGCATCTTTGAAGACTGCTACTCGGCGAATCCGCTGGTGAACGTGTTCGCGCTCGGCGTGTGCAAAGAGAACGAGATTTTTTACGCCCGGGCGTCCGGTATCGGCAATCCTGTCATATATGTCGGCGCGAAGACCGGACGCGACGGAATCCACGGCGCGTCCATGGCCAGCGCCGAGTTTACGGAAGAGTCCAAACAGAAGCGGCCCAACGTGCAGGTGGGCGACCCGTTCCTTGAAAAGCTCCTGCTCGAAGCCTGCCTCGAAGCCATGGAGACCGGCGCCATTGTTGCTATTCAGGACATGGGCGCGGCCGGTCTCACTTCGTCATCGTGCGAGATGGGCAGCCGCGGCAGCGTGGGCATTGATATCGACCTCGACCTGGTTCCGCAACGCGAAACCGGCATGACGGCATACGAAATGCTGCTCTCCGAATCCCAGGAGCGCATGTTGCTGGTGGCCGAAAAGGGCAGGGAAGAGGAAGTGTTCCGAGTCTTCCGAAAATGGGGGCTGGACGCGGTGACCATCGGAGTCGTAACGCCAGATGGCAATCTGCGCGTACGGCATCTGGGCCATGTTGTCGCGGAGATACCAAACCCCGCGCTCGCCGACGAAGCGCCGAAGTACGACCGTCCCCACAACGTCAAGCCGCATCGCCGCGCTCCGCTGGATCCTCCTGCCGGCATTTCGGCTCCGACCGACCTTTCCGCCGATCTTCTGAGACTGATCGCGTCTTCCGACCTTTGCTCCAAGCGGTGGATCTGGGAACAGTACGACTACATGGTTCGCACCAACACGATCGCAGGCCCGGGTTCCGATGCCGCCGTCGTGCGCGTAAAGGAAACCGATACGTCGATTGCCATGTCGCTCGATGGCAACGGCCGTTATTGCTATCTCGACCCGCGCGAAGGCGCGAAGCTGGCGGTGGCCGAGTGCTGCCGCAACCTTGCGACTACCGGCGCAATTCCCGTGGCCGCGACCAACAATCTGAACTTCGGCAATCCCGAGCGTCCGGAAATCATGGCCCAGCTCGTGGAGGCCGTCGAAGGCATCGCCGAAGCCTGCCGGTTCTTCGAGACGCCGATCACCGGCGGCAATGTCAGCCTGTACAACGAAACGCTCGGCGAGGGCATCTATCCCACGCCGGTCCTGGGCATTATCGGTCTGATGAAGACGGCGGCTCCCGCTCCCGTCCGCTTCGTTCGCGAAGGCGCGGAACTGCTGCTTCTGGGTGGTTTCGGCGCGTGCGACCAACAGCGCTTCGGCAGCAGCCAGTACGCAAAGGTCGTTCTCGGCGAGTTGTGGGGACTGCCGCCGCAGCTCGACATGGACTACGAAAGGCGAGTTCACGACGCCATTCGCGCCATGATCGAGGCGGGAATCGTCGAATCCGCTCACGATCTGAGCGATGGCGGGCTCGCGGCGGCGCTGGCCGAATGTTGCACGAGCGAGATCGGTGCCAGAGTAACGGTACCTATAGCCGACCGGCCGGAACAGGCGCTTTTCGGCGAATCGCCGTCGCGAATTCTGGTCGGCACGGGCGATGCGGCCCGCGCCCGTGAAATTGCCGCGAAATTCGGTGTCGAATGTCCCCGGATCGGCGCTACAATGAAAGTACGGTTACAGATTGGAAGCGATACTCACAAAATGCTGATTGACCTCTCCACTTCCGATCTGACACAAGCATCTGAAACGAGTCTCCCCCGCCTTCTTCAGACGCAACATGACTGACAACATGAGTTCGGGCAGCGATTCACCGGCATTTCACGGCGCGGGTTGCGACCCGCGCCGGCAGGAAAGAGCGATCGGCCGCGACCATGACGGTGCGGTGCACGACGACAAGCTCCACGAGGAATGCGGCGTGGCCGCAATTTACGGCCATCCGGAAGCGTCGAAGCTGGCTTATCTTTCGCTCTACGCTCTGCAGCACCGCGGCCAGGAAAGCGCCGGCATCTCGTCGAGCGACGGCACGAAAATATACACGCAAAAGGCAATGGGGCACGTGGCCGATATCTTCACCAGCAGCGTGATGCAGATGCTGCCAGGCTCGCTTGCCATCGGCCATACGCGGTATTCCACCGCCGGCGACACGGTCGAGCGAAACGCCCAGCCGTTTTCGGTGCAGTGCAATAAGGGTCTGATCTCGGTTGCGCACAACGGCAACATCACGAACGCCTCGGAACTGCGCAGGAATCTGGAAGCGCGCGGGTCGATCTTCCAGGCATCCAGCGATACCGAAGTCATCCTTCACCTGGTGGCGCATTCCACGGAAAAATCGATGGCGGCGGCTCTGCGCGACGCTCTGCTGCAACTGGAAGGCGCATTTTCGCTCGTCTTTCTTGCGGAAGACCGCATCATAGTGGCTCGCGATCCGCGCGGTTTCCGCCCGCTCGCCATGGGCAAGCTGGAGATCTCCGGCGGCAAGCCGGCGTACGTATTCGCGTCGGAAACCTGCGCGTTCGATCTGATCAATGCCGTTTATCTCGGCGACGTGCAGCCCGGCGAAATGGTGATCGTCGGACCTGAAGGCGTCACGCGCGAGCGCTACGCTCCCGAAAAGCCTCACTCGCAGTGCGTTTTCGAGCACGTGTATTTTTCGCGGCCCGATTCCTTCGTCTTCGGGCGGCAGGTGCAGGATTCGCGCGATCTGATGGGCCGTCTGCTGGCGCGCGAAACGCCCGCCCCCGCGGATATCGTCGTGCCCGTTCCCGATTCCGGCAACTCGGCCGCGTTGGGTTACGCCGCGGAATCGGGCTTGCCCTACCGTTTGGCGCTGATTCGCAATCACTATGTGGGCCGGACGTTCATCGAGCCGTCGCAGGCGATTCGCGATTTCGGCGTGAAGCTGAAGCTCAATCCCGTGCGCAGTTTGCTCGAAGGCCAGAGCGTGGTGCTGATCGACGATTCAATCGTGCGCGGTACAACCAGCCGCAAGATCGTCCGCATGGTGCGGAACGCCGGGGCGCGTGAAGTCCATTTGCGCATTTCCTGCCCGCCGACCGTTTCGCCCTGCTTCTATGGCGTGGATACCCCGAACAAGAGCGAACTGATCGCGGCGAACAGTTCCATCGAAGAAATCCGCCGTTTTGTGGAAGCGGATTCGCTGGCGTTTCTTTCGCTCGGCGCTCTGCAGAAGGCGGTTGCCGACACGCGCGGGGAGTACTGTTATGCGTGCTACACGGGCGATTATCCGACAGATCTGGTGAGCATCGAACAATTGATACGCGCCGGGAAAAAATCGGGCGGGTAGGTTCGCTGGGGGACGCGGGCAGGGTTAGGTTCATCTGGCGGCGTTTTGGACTGCCGCCGCTTTGACTTGGTGGGGGTTCTCCGGGGGTCCGCTTCCCGGGCCTGAGCCTTCATTGTAAGGCGCCCGTCCCGAACGGAAGTACTCTTACAACCTTAACAGCTCTTACAAACCTCAACAGGTGCGGTGCCGAAAGGGGCGCTGGACAGTGTGCGGCGTGGAATGCCTCCCGGCCGTAAAGCCGAACGCGAAGCGGGACAGTGTCCCGTAGAAGCTTAACGAGCACGGTCCGCCTATATCCGCGAGTATCGGCAGGTATTCCACGCTCGTTCGGACGATAACGCCGCGAGGTGGACGAACTATATCTGCCCGGCGGCACAATCCCCGATTCGTGCCATTGGCAGGTGTCGGTCGTCGGCGTACGCGGTCCGGCGCGTTTAGGGTTCTCATCGATCTATTCCTGGCTCCAAATCATGGCGATGTGATCGCGGTCCGCGCTATTACGGTTATCGCTATACGTGCGGCCTTCGCCCTGCCACGCAGAGGACGCAGTCGTGCTCCAGTTCGTAACCAGGTAATTTGTCAGTTCCGAGTTGCCGGGGTGTACGTTTTTGACCCAAACGCCGCCGAGCGCTTCGCGAAACGAAGCAAGAACGTTCCGCGCGAATTCGGACTTGAGATCAGTGTCGAGGATCATATTGGCCGCGACGCGACCGGAAACGGCGCGGACGCCGCCGAAAAACTCAGTGGTGAGCAGTTCGTCGGGAATGCCCTCACCGTTGTAGGCATCGAGCAGAGTAAAGTCGTAGTGCCTGCCCTGCCTTAGGAACTCGCGCAGAGCGGAGCGAGCCGAAATCGGATAAAAACGCACTTTTGCGGGCAATGGCTCCAGCAGAAAAAAGCGTTCGGTGATGTCTCGGATCGATGGGTCAACGTCGACCGTATCGACTCGCGCGACGAAGGTCATGGCGGCTGCATCGCGCGGGAAGGTGAAACCGGCGGCACCGATGGTCAGTACCGTTTTGCCGCGCGTCTCGACCAGCAATCGGTCCGCTTCGAGCACGTAGGCGAAGAAACTCTCGCGCGTATCGGCGTAGATGCCCGAGGCGCGGGCACCATTCAGGAGCATGATGCGTTCGAGCCGGCCGTGATCGTTTCTGCTTTCGAGGACGCGAATGGATTGATGAGCGCTGTCGAAGGCGAAACGATACTGACCGGGCGCAATCCACGAACGCTCAATCAGTACTGCGGTCGCCACCGTGATCGTGGCAAGGAGGCAGCGCAGCATGAATGCCACGTCGACCCGCGACGGGCGGGCGCGACCAAACGCCATGCAGCCCGCAACCGCGGCCAACAATCCGCCAACTACATACGTGGACGCCTGAACTCCCAGCCACGGGAATAGATAAACCGGCGTGACGATTCCACCCACCACCGACCCCAGCGTTGAGCAGAACAGCACTTTTCCGGAAGCCTTGCCCGCTTTGCCATCGGTATTGGTGAGTTCGGCGAGCATCGGTACCGTTTGCGATGCGAGATATACCGGCAGGACAAACAGAATAGCGCCGGTTCCTCCCAATGCCAACGGCAAACTCAGGCCCAGATCGAGCGCCTGCTCAAGAAGAGTGGCTTCCAATGGAAAAGTCAGGCAGACATAGAAGGCAGCCGCGAGCAGGAGATTCCGGGCAAGAGCGGCGTGAATTTGCTGAATCGTCCAGCGTGAGGACAATTCACCGCCGCGCCAGTAGCCCGCGCTCAAGGCGAATAAGACCGTACCGAGCATGATGCCCGTAAGAGTCATGCTCGACCCAACCACCGGTATGGCCAACCGAATGGCGATGACTTCCACCGAAAGTGTGGAGAAGCCCTCTGCGAAGGCGACGCTCGAAATCCTCAGATTAACCCGCGCGCGGTCCAAATTGCATTGTAGATGGTAAGTGCCGGGGTCTTATTCCGCCGGGGACCGAACCCCTTATCAGAGCGAAGAAGCTAACAGCCTTGATAAGCACTGATATCGGTAGCTAATATCGGCAATAACCAGCTTAAGTTACCACTTAAACTCTGCTACCGTTGTAGTGGCGTGACAGGCCATCAAGATGAAAACATCGCAGTGAGGCCCTTCCAGAGAGTTCAAGCGGTTCGCAGAAAGCCCACCCGAGACGCACGCCGGGAATGAAACAGGTGTAGTCTGATACTAACGCATGAAAACTCACCCCGAAATGATCGAAGGCCAGGAAGCGTGGAACAGATTCCTGGCCGCGATGAAGTCGATCATCAAGGTGCCGAAATCGGCGCTCCCACCAAGCCCGTACAAGAAGCACCTGCCAAAGCAAAGGCCGGTAGCCAGCAAAGGCTAAACGGACGGTTTCCCGCGGCTTCTGGCGAGCTGGCTTCTGGCAGACGAGACCCGTGGGAGATTGTGTTTCCTTGCCGGTGAGCCGGGATGGGCCAATCCCCGGCCCTCGTTGCTGCTCCACAGCCCGAGCCACGATCAACGCGACCCGTTGTACAATGGCTCGAATAGCGGCGCTTCTGCTCAGATTTCAGATCGAGGACACACAGATGACCCCACGTTTGACTTATACGCTTGCGGTCTGTAGTTTCGCGATTCTTCCCGCGCTTGCGCAGGCCCCCGGCCTCGCAGATGTCAATACTCAGTTGCGGTCGCAGGAAACCAGGGATTCGCAGCTCATGTGGTTTCTGCACGAGGTATCGGATGTTTACGGTCCGCGCCTCACCGGCTCGCCCGGCCTGCGCGCAGCCCAGGACTTCGCCGTGGGTCAAATGGTGAAATGGGGTTTTACGAATGTCCACCTCGAAGCTTGGGACTTCAACCATCCCGGTTGGCAAAACTGGGAACTGGAGGCCAACGCGGTTTCGCCGTTCCAGCAACCGCTGAATGTGCGGACAGTCTCCTGGACGCCGGGCACATACGGCCCGGTTCAGGGTCCCGTTCTGGTGGTGGAACCTCCTCAGCCCCCGGCGGGCGCTGGGCGCGGCGGGCGGGGCGGTGGAGGCCGCGGCGGCACCGGCGGAGGTATGACAGCCGAGCAACTGGCGGCTATCGAAAACCCCGGCTCCGCGCCGCCGCCCATGCCATTAGCGCCGCCGGGCGAGAATCAGCCCGTGACCCAAGCCGTCCTGGACGCTTACCTGGCCTCCATCAAAGACAGGGTTCGCGGCGCCATCATTTTTTACGGACCGCACGTGCAGGTGGCGGAGAACTTCGTGCCGGCGCCCTTGCGCCGCACAGAGGATTCGTGGTCACAGCCCGCAGCCGGGCGCGGCGGCCGTGGCGGCCCGGCGGCAGCTTTCGGAGCGAGTGGCGGCCGCGGNNGGTGGCCGGGGTGGACGCGGGGCTGCGGCAGCGTCGGGCGGCACTGCCGCCGAGGGCCTCACCGCAGCTGAGATTTCCGGGCAGGTGAGCAAGTTCCTGATAGAGAACGGCGCATTGGCCAAGGTGACCGATTCCGGCCGCGCTTACGGCGTGATCGCCCAGCAATCCGCCGCGGGTTACAATGAGAATCCCAACAACCCGAATCTGCCATCGCTGCTCATGGGCAATGAGGACTATGGACGCATCTACCGCACCGCGACCATCGACCACATCCCCGTTGTTTTGCGGATCAACATCCACAACGAGTTCTATCCTACGGGGCGCACCGTCTACAACGTTGT
>PLEX01000166.1:14559-14780 GCA_003136575.1 Bryobacterales bacterium
AGCGGCGAGGAGGAAGGTCTGTACGGTTCGTTAGCTTATGTGGCGCAGCACTTTGGCAGCGCCGAGAACCCGAAACCGGAATGGTTCAAGCTCGACGCTTACCTGAACCTCGACGACGGCACCGGCAAGCCGCGCGGCGCCAGCGTGTTCGGGCCGCCCGAGGCCGCCGCTATGGTGCAGAGTGCAATGGACAGTTTTAAGGACTGGGGCTTCTATCGCGT
>PLEX01000166.1:14818-15137 GCA_003136575.1 Bryobacterales bacterium
GAGCCGGACATGCGCGAGGCGGCGGTGGAAGAGGCACTGACCCTATATGCTCTCGCCAATGCCGACCAGATGGTGCCACGCTGCTCGGCCGCCACTATGCCTCCGCCTCCGTCACCTGCAGGCCGGGGCGGTGCGGGTCGGGGCGGCGGCAACGTGCCCGTGACGCCAGTGGCCGAGTTCATGTTGCCGCCCGGGGTGAGCGCGCCCGAGCGTCCCAGCCCCTGCACTGCGGCGCCGCCGGCCCAGGCCGCGCCGGTTTCCTGGCCGACGGGGGGCACGCCCGACCAGCAGCGCTAGCTAGACGCAATACTGTTCACTT
>PLEX01000004.1 GCA_003136575.1 Bryobacterales bacterium
ACATTGGCCGGTTTAAAACGACTATTCGCCCGGAACAACCGTTACCTCACGCAAGCGCGTTTAGCGGGACTGATTCAATCCAGCGCAGGGATTCCGCTATGGCGCCCACACGGTCGTCGAAGTGATGCGCCATGGAAGGCTCGGGAACAGAAGCGCTGGAGGGTTGACCGTCTTCCCGAGATCCTGCGCGATTCGGAACGCTAGAATTGGTACGAAAGGTATCTAGGATCAGCCGTGTCTCAGTCGAAAAATCATGGTCTGGGAAGTGTATGCAGATCAACCCCAATTGCGTGGGCGACTGACCGGAGGACTGGACGTGCCTGACAAGGGCGCTGTTTTTGTGTTTGAGGGGCCGGACGGGGTCGGAAAGTCCACACTTGTTACGGCGGTAAAGAGACGTCTCAACGGGCTCTCGGTTCTAGATTTGTCATTTCCCGGAAGTATTGCTGGAACACTCGGGGCTCATGTGTATGCGTTGCACCATAGGCACGAGCAATATGGCGTTCGGGAAATGACGCCGGACGCGCGGCAACTCCTGCATGTCTCGGCGCACGTGGAGACGATCATCACCCTGGTGCGTCCACATGTGGCGGACGGAGGAGTGGTACTGCTTGACCGATATTGGTGGTCCACATGGGTCTACGGCGTTCTGAGCGGGGTCCCCAAAAGCTCGCTCAAGCGCATGATCGCGTTAGAGCAGTTCTATTGGAAACGCATCCAGCCCAAAGCGGTCTTTCTGGTGAACCGGGCGGAAGCCGAGATCGCCGTGCCCGATCGCAAGGCGTTCAACTCGCGATCTAACGAATATGATGTCCTCGCGAGGAGTCAGGAGAAGCGGGTTCGTGTCCTCCGTGTAGATAATGCGGGTGACATCGAATCGGTTGCGGATCTCCCGGTCCTCACGATACTCGAGACGGTGCAAGCCCCCAAATCGGGAAAGGCGCCTGGCGTCGGGCAAACAGGGGCACCCGTGCAGCGCGCTCAACAGTTGTCATTCGCAAATGTGCTCCCTGAATCAGCGCCCCAGTTGCTCGGCGCAGACAACCTTCCGGCTATTTGGGCGAAACTCAGTTCGCCCCGTCCCAGCGCCGTGTTTGACACATATTGGCGCTTCGCCGCCGAACGTCAGGCCATCTTTTTTCGACGGCTGCAGAATAAGTCTGGACCCTGGACAAACGACCCAATACTTTCTCAATACAAATTCACGAATGCTTACCGGGCCTCAGATCGCGTTAGCCAATTCCTCATACGCGAGGTAATTGGCAGAGACGACAAGAACCGCAACGAATTGTTTTTTCGCATATTATTGTTCAAATTCTTCAACAAAATTGACACTTGGCGGCACTTAGTCGCCGCGCTCGGGGAGCTTACGATCCGTACCTTTGACGTTCCCAGTTATGACAGGATACTAACGGGATTGATGCAAAGCGGGCAAGCAATATACTCCGGTGCTTACATAATGCCCACGGGCGGAAATTCGTGGGGTGAGCCCAGAAAGCACCTCATGCACCTTAAACTGCTCCAACACATGATTTCCCAGGATCTTCCGCAAAAGGTCTCGGAAGCCCCCACAATGCGTAATGCATTCGAACTCTTGAAGGCCACGCCTACGCTCGGCAATTTCCTGGCATACCAATACGTGATTGACCTCAACTACAGTACAGCCACGGACTTCAGCGAAAGCGAATTTGTAGTACCTGGGCCGGGAGCGCGCGACGGCATTCGCAAATGCTTCACGTCCCTCGGTGACTTCAGCGAAGCGGACGTGATCCGCCTTATGTACGATCGACAAGAACATGAATTCCGAAGTCGAGGGTTATCATTTCAGTCCCTTTGGGGCCGCCCACTGCAACTGATAGACTGTCAAAATCTTTTCTGCGAGGTGGACAAGTACGCTCGGGTACACCACCCCGAAGTAGAGGGCACGAGTGGCCGGTCTAGAATAAAACAGCAGTTCCGGCCGTCGAGCGAACCCCTGTCATACCAGTACCCGCAGAAATGGGAAATCAATCACCTTATCTCGGGTTCTGCTGTAGAACCTAGCTAGGGTGAAGGGCGACGACGTGCATATTGCGAGAGGCAAATCGGCGGACGAAGTTTGGAGAAGCGCAGCAAAGCACTTGCTTGATCCCGAACAGTCCTCTCCGCAAGAAAGCCGCAACGGGAACACGATAGAGGCCTTGAGAGTCGTTCTGCAAATTGACGATCCCGCTCAAAGATGGGTCATCAGTCGAACGCCACCGATAAACCCGGCTTTCGCCTTGATAGAAGTCCTATGGATTGTCGCTGGCCGGCGGGATGCGGCGTTGCCAAATTGTTGGAATCCTGCATTGCCCCGATACTGTGGTCGAACCGAGTATTATCACGGCGCGTACGGCTACCGCCTTAGACATCAATTGGGCGTCGATCAACTAGCGAGAGTTTATCAGGCCCTGTCCTCGGCGCCTGACTCTCGGCAGTGCGTACTCCAGATCTGGGACGGCACGGTGGACTTACCGAATGAGGACGGCACCGCGGCCAGTCCAGATATTCCTTGTAATGTGATGGCGCTACCGAAGATCCGCAACGGCAAACTTGAGTGGCTTCAGATCATTCGCAGCAGCGATCTTTTCCTGGGAGTACCGCACAATATCGTGCAGTTTTCGTCGTTGCAAGAAATCTTAAGCGGCTGGCTCGGCGTCTCGGCTGGGCCGTATGTTCAGTTGAGCGACAGCCTTCACGTGTATGAACGGGACCTGGATTCGATTCGGCATAGCTTGACAGACGTCCGTGCGCCAAAAAGCACAGATAGCTTTTCTCTGGATTACAAAACGTGGCATAAAATGATCCCGGACGTTATGGGCCGCCTCGCAGTGCTCATGCGGCCAGATTTGGGAGAAAACGATCTTACGGCTGTCGCGTTCGCACACGACGCACCGGAGGCTTATGACAACAGCGTCTTGATCGCGGCCGCCGACATTGCAAGGAGGCATAAATGGCACCACATAGCAGATGAGTGCAGCAATCGCTGTTCGAACCCGGCCCTAAGGTTCATTTGGAAACGCTGGCAGTCTCGTTGCGATTTGGCCGCATCGTCACCAGGGCGGAGTGAAGTGCCCTTTGTCTGAGGTAACTTTGCCCCGGTTTGCTCCTGCGCTTACCGGCGATGAAATTCAAGGAGGTGTCGTGATCAGAGGACTGGGCATAGATCTCGTTGACGTAGCAAGCATACAAGCGCAGATCGAAAGCATAGAGGGATATTTAGAAGAAGTCTTCACTCGCGAAGAAATTGAAGGCTGTAGGAGTCGCCCCAACCCCTATGAGTGCTTCGCCGCCAGATTTGCAGCGAAGGAGGCCCTCATGAAAGCCTTGGGGACGGGCTGGACGGAGACGGTGAATTTCTTAAAAATCTCGGTCAGGAGCGACGGTGTTTCGCCGCCAACGATCGAACTTGATGCTCGCGTTTTTGCTGAGTTATTGTTGCCGAGCTCCCTGAAGATTATGCTGAGCATGAGCCATCTTGAGTCCTGCGCATGCGCAATCGTCATTCTGGAGTGATAAAGCGGCCGTTTCTTCGAATTTTTCGGCCGAGGCGGCCAATTTGCAATGCTCCAGCAATTCGCTAAGGTCCCCCGTCGTCCATTTCGTCTTCTTTTCATACTTGAGATCGAGCACGGCCAAGGTTGCGTGGCAGACAAGGTACCCAGGCGTTAATCCGGCTTCTTCAGCAACAAATGCAAGTAACTGCCCAAGACCGATAAAGTTCCCGAGAGCTTTGGCGATGTAGTATTGCGAGCGATAGATCGCGGTGAGCGAAACCGTTCGATCCTTATGCAATTTAAAGCTGAGGTGAACCAAACAAGGTTGCCCTATCGACAGTCCTGCGTCTGTGCTTGGACAGTATGTCGAAAGGTCCTCGTCTGAAATCGTGTCCGCGACATCGGCCTCGTAGGACGCCCTCATGGGACTTCTTCCTCGATCTCGTAGTTTGCCTACTAACCGCTCCATTCTGGAGCACTTGCCATTTGTCATCGGAATTTTGTCCGCGAAGATCCGTCCGGCATACGTACCCCAACCAGACTTGGTCTCTTCGTAACTCTTGGGAAACTCATCATAAACCGCTTGCGCACCGCCGTCGCGATAAAATCCACCAGGGAATATCGTATTGGCCACCGTGATCAGGGGCTGCAATGTTTTGCTCCTAAGGAAGGAGTCAACCATGCGGCAAACGGCCTCGTCGGAGGGGGAAAGGGCGACCGGGTTCCCAATACCAACAACGAGGTTGAATCTGGACGTGGTGCGCGACTCGAGAAAAGTCTGCACGCATTTAATCCACGCCGCGGCAGATGTTTCAGCTTCGATATTTGTGATCAATGGTTCTCTATCCACGGTAGACTCCTATAAAAAAAGTTCTTGGTTCGATGTACGCCCGCGAAACAAAGCCGTAGCCGCTCTCGCCCCACTTGGAGCCCCACGAATTTCGAATCAAATAGCCTCTTTCCGGTCCCCCTGAAAAAAGCCCGACAGCGAGAACCGCGTGTCGCCCGACCACTGCCTGATCTCCGTCGTCCTTCAAAACTTGAAAAGCCGCGAGCTTGTAGAAAGGTAGCGAAAGCGACAACCCAAGGATCACCGGCCAGTATTTCCGAATTTCGTTATCCGCTTGGTCAAGGCTGCCGAGCGTCTCTCCTTGATGGCGAACCAGTCCATGTAGGTTCGCCGGCGGCTTGTAATTGGAAATGTCCGAAGGCAAGTCTGTAAGATAAGGCCAACCTGCCTCTGGCGGTTGGCCGTCAACGGCTAGGGCTGCTAGCATCGCCGGGCCGCTGGTGCCCCGGTGGGGATCAAAAGTTGGCATTCTTACGCAGGCTGAGTAGTGGGCATATTCTGTGCTAAGTTCCACGACGGGTCTCTGGTGGACAATCGAATGCGCATCTGAGGCTGCAAAGGCAAGGCAGGTCTGCCGACGACCTTGGTTCCGCACCGGCCCGAAGTCGGGACGCATGTCAACATCGAAGGAAATCATGCCGCAAGGGCTTCCAGTCGGTGGCGAACAGTAAATCCAATGGCTGGGCGGTCCACTTCCAAATGAATACGAAATTGCGCTGCAACATCGCTTGAGTCCCAAGGGCGGGTCTGCTCAGCAATTAATGAAGCCGAGTGCGGGTAGCCTGCTTGGGCGGTAAAAATTCTCTCCACATCGCTGCCGATTTCGTCGGGAGTTAAGAATCGCCTCTGGTCTGATACTATCTGAAAGCCAGCTTCTATTACCTGATCAAAATTCCATAGGTATCCTGCTCCGCTCATTTCACGGAGGCGCACAACGAAGTAGTCGTTTGGCTCGGCTATCAAAGAACAGTCCATATCTCGGTCGGTAAGTTCCCAGACATTGCAGCGCCAATCAGTGGGGACCACAGTGTCGTCCAGTAGCTTCCGCTTAAGTTGCTTCACCGAATGGGTGAGCGTAGCCATGCTTTCGTGTGCAGAGAGTATCCCATGCTTGGCCAGCGTCCGAACCAGCGCCTCAAAGCTGACCCCGAGACGCAGAGACAACTGGTATATGGTTTCAGGGCGGCGAATTGCGGCGTAGTCCCAGCCCTGTTTCTCCGCGATCTCGTTGATAAGGAATTCAGGCATCAAGAACATGGCGGCGAAAGTGTCAGCCGCCATTTCTTTGGCGTTGTAATGGCCCTGTCCAAACGGCGTGCGATTCAGCATCGACTCGTCATCTACACCGACATCGTGCCCCAACACCGCATGGCCCAATTCGTGCGCTGCAGTGAATCGTTGGATAGCTAGCGTCCGCTCGGTGGTCACCAGAATTCCCGGGCGCTGATAGTTCATGAAAGCACCTAGAAGCCCACCGAGCTTCTGGAACAACAGCAGAATGTCACGGCCGTCTATGAACCGGAAGACGTCAACCGCACCACAACTTGGGCTCGCGCCAGAGGCTGCGTTCATGTCGGCGTGGATCTGCTCTGCCTCCAGTGTGCCTGCCAGTATTGCATCACGGTATGCGCTCATTTACCCTCCGTAGCAGGACTCCGGCTGCTCAAGAACTCTGCAAATCGTCTGAGTTCCAGGCGATCGGTATCTGTCAGCTTTGCGGCAGCTCGTGCGAGATGAGCAACGTCCTCAGGCAGCTCTGCGGGAGTTTCCTCACCCGTTAATGACCCTACTGATCGCTGATACAATTGAGCCAAAGCCCGCAGTTCTAGTGCTTCCACCCTTCTCTGCCCCGATTCGATCAGCGAAATTGCACTTCGAGGAATGTTGAGTTTTTTCGCAACTTCGTCTTGGGAAAATCCAACGTACTCCCGCGCCTCTCGCAACCTGTCGGCGAGGGCCGCTCTTTCAGACGGCAATGGCTGCATTAGTTTCCGATCCTTTCATTTGAGCGGGAATCGCCTGAGGAGCTTGCTTCGTTGCAAACTCATCTTCAAGGGCCTTAAGCATAGTGTCGAGAAAATCAGCCTTGTTGGCATATCCGCCTTTTTTGATCACATCTTTAGATGGGCGATAGCCAAGGATCGTTTTGCACGAAACCAGAATACCGACAGCCTGCTGAGAGGACATCTCTGGCTGAAGAGCGAAGACGGTACCTTTGACGGGCCCTTTCATGGGTGTCTTTAGCCGTGAGTGCATTTTCGAGTCCCACCAGCTGGAGAGAAGGCTCATGATCTTCTGGGTGGGAAAAACGGTAGTCGGTTGATATTGCGGCATAGGCAAACTCCACTGTTCGACTTTCTATCATCGTACGCCAGTTGTGTTCGATTGTCAAACATGTATATAATGGGACAGATGGAAAACATCGCGATTTGGGTAGTCGGCTGTTCGCTGATGGCGATCGCTGGAGCGCTTTATGTTCTGACGTGGCGAAAAGTCGTCCGTCGCCCGGCGATTCTGATCGGTAGCATCACAACCTTGTGGTTTCGTAGCCTCGTCTATGTACTTATTGGCGGTATCATTCTCAACATCCTATGGGCCGTTAACAAAATTCTTTGGACTTTTCTCTATTGGAGGCATTGATGTTTCTCGCTAGCGACCTGATTCGGAGCCGTTGTGTAACGGACGGCCTCATTAAATCGTATGCACCTGAGAACGTCAAGCAGGCCTCGTACGATCTCCGGCTCGGTCCGGCATCGTACGTGGTGGGCGACGGCGCTCCAATCCACCTTACCGAAAATCAGCGTTACGTGACGATCGCTCCCGGGCAGTTTGCCCTTCTAACGACGCTTGAGGAACTGGCAATTCCGAGCGATTTACTCGCGTTTATCACCCTGCGAAACACATTCAAAATGCAGGGGCTTATAAACGTATCAGGATTCCATGTGGATCCCTCGTATGAAGGAAAACTTGTGTTTGGGGTGAATAACATTGGCCCCAGCGATATTTGTTTGCGTCTGGGTGAACCAACGTTTACCATTTTTTTCTGCCGAGTGGATGGCACGATTAATGGTGCGCGACCGCCCTTTCGGGATGAGCTGCCACTCCAATACGTCCAGCTACTCGGCGGTTCCAGCATCACGTTATCGAAACTGCAGGCAGAACTTGAAGATCTGCGGAAGAAGATGCTCTTGTATGCGCCACTCGGCATCGCACTACTGATCGCCTTGATATTGAATCTTATGAAGAAATAGTTTCGAGGACCCCATGGAGCTAAACGACTACCAACAGAGAGCAGCGGCGACCGATCAATACACGCCAGAAGACGCCAGCGGCATGATTGTTGCGCTTCTTGGCCTTGGAGGCGAGGTCGGCTCACTCCTCACCCTATACAAGAAGTGGAAACGGGACGGGGATGCGTACTCGACGATCAATGACCGAATAGCTGAGGAACTCGGCGACGTGCTGTGGTACATCGCCACCATAGCAAGACGGTCCGGTGCGGATCTGGAAGACGTCGCGGCGGGGAACCTCACGAAGATATCGGAGCGCTGGCTGCCGTCCGGCGTCGTGGGCTTGCCCGACGAGGATTGCGCGCCAGACGAGCAGCTACCCCGGTCTTTTACGGCGGAGTTCCGAAATGCCGGTCAAGGTGTGAACACCAAGTTGAGCCTCCACGTTGACGGAAAGAAATGTGGAAGCACGCTTACTGACAATGCTTACGAAGGTGACGACTACAGATATCACGATTTGCTGCACCTGAGCTTTGCGACCGTGCTTGGCTGGTCACCAGTCTTGCGCGCACTACTCAATAGAAAGCGAAAGAGCAACCCCGTGGCTGATGAAGTGGAAGATGGTGGGCGCGCGGTGGCCATTGAAGAGGGCCTCGCTGCCTTAATTTTCAACTATGCGCGGAAACACTCGCTGCTTGGTGGCGTGACACACCTTGATTGGCCGCTACTACGCACATGCCGTGAGATGACCAGCCATTTAGAAGTATCCAGCAGATCCTTGCACGACTGGGAGCTTGCTATCCTCACCGCATTCGAGGCTTGGAGGCAACTGAAAACGAATAACGGAGGCACCGTCGTGTGCGACCTTCGTTGCCGCACGATGCGGTATCTCCCCCTCGCCGCAGCCGCATAGCTCGACGTCTAGGCTGACCTGCCGGGTTGGGGGCAGCCGAGAATTTCGAAGGGTCATGGCCCCCTTAGATCGCTCCCCACAAGTGGGCCAGGGTCATGCCTGCGGATCTTGTTCGGGCTCGAGGCCGATCGCATCATTGACGGCGTTCCGGAGCCGCTGCTTGCAGCCGATGTAGCGCTCCGTCGTCTGAACGCTGACATGGCCGAGCAGAAATTGGATCTGATCCAGTTCTCCTCCGGCGTCGTGACACAGACGTGCGCAGGTCCGACGAAGGTCAGGGTCCGGTTGTCGCTTCGATTTGATGGAGAGCAGGAGTCCGGAAAAGAACATGCTCGCGCACAATCCGATCCCTATGAGTCTCAGAACTTCCTCGCCGCGGACGCCGTGGAGTCGCGGATCGCCGATGATATTGATGACCAACGGGAATTCGGGGAACAACGCAACCATCAAGTAGCAGATCATTGCTCGGTAAGCGTACGACCAACCCCCGT
>PLEX01000061.1 GCA_003136575.1 Bryobacterales bacterium
CTTTTCATCGAGCGCGGCCAGGGCTCGCATATTTTCGACGCCGATGGCAACGAGTACATCGATTACGTCGGCTCGTGGGGGCCGCTGCTTCTCGGCCATCGCCACCCCGATATTCTGGCGGCGATTGACGAGGCGCTGGCGCGCGGTACCAGCTTCGGCGCGCCGACCGAGCGGGAGATCGAACTGGCCGAAACCATTCGCGCCATGGTTCCTTCGATGGAGTTGGTGCGGCTGGTGAACTCGGGCACCGAAGCCACCATGAGCGCGCTTCGCGTGGCGCGCGGATTCACTGGCCGCGACCTGACGGTTAAGTTCGAAGGCTGCTATCACGGACACGTGGATTCGCTTCTGGTGAAAGCCGGCTCCGGCGTTGCGACGCTCGGACTGCCGGATTCGCCCGGCGTTCCGAAAGGCTTCAGCGACACCACGATTACGCTGCCGTTTAATAACGCGGCCGCCGTGGAGCAGGCGTTCGCCAGTCATGGCTCGAAAATCGCGGCCATCATTGTTGAGCCGGTCTGCGGAAATATGGGCTGCATTCCGCCCGTTCCTGGGTTTCTCGAATCGCTGCGGCGGCTTGCCACGGCAAACGACGCGCTGCTGATCTTCGACGAAGTGATGACGGGGTTCCGTGTTGCTCCCGGCGGTGCGCAGGAGCTTTACGGAATCCTGCCGGACCTGACAACGCTCGGCAAGGTGATCGGCGGAGGACTGCCGATCGCGGCTTATGGGGGACGCCGCGAGATTATGGCGCACGTCGCGCCAAGCGGGCCGATTTACCAGGCGGGAACGCTGTCGGGCAATCCGCTTGCGGTCGGCGCGGGCCTGTCGATGTTGCGCTATATTCAGTCGCACCCGGAGATTTATCCGCAGTTCGATTCGGCGACGGCGGAACTGGCTGCGAGCGCCCCCAAGGGAGCCACGGTGAACCGGGTAGGATCGATGATGACGTGGTTCTTCACGCCCGCGCCGGTAGTTGATTACGATACTGCCAAACATAGTGAAGTCAGCAGGTTTCGGCGATTCTTTCATGCGATGATTGAACGCGGAATTTATCTGCCGCCATCGCAGTTCGAGGCACTTTTCGTTTCGACGGCCCACTCAGCGGAAGACCTGGCGCGGACGGTGGAAGCGGCACGGGAGAGCTTTGAGGTCGCCAACGGATGAGATCGCGCAGGTAGTGAAGGTTACTGGCGGATTTCTACGCTCGTGTCAATTAGACATTACCGAGCCATCGTCGAACAAGATGTTCGAGCTTGAATCGTACTTGCGGTAGTCGCGAAACTGTATCTCCACTTTCGTCAGCGTTTTGCCAAAGATTCCTGTTTCGGTCGCCCATTGCGGCAAGAGATAGCCTTTGCCACCGATCGCTGCCTGCCGATACTGAAGATCGAGCGTCATGCCAATCGCATAATCCCGCCCAACCCGTTTCACCGACGCGGGTTCGGTTTCCATCTGAATCCGCATGACCGCGCCGGTTTCGCAGTCGGCGGTCACGAAACCATGGTGCGCCATCCTGACGTGGTCGAGGTCGGCCTGAATGACGTAACTGCTGGTCGCCACCGGAACGCGATATCGGAAGACGCAGGAACGCGTTCCAGCGGCCGATTCCTCGTGATCCCACTCGAACTCCGCGGCCACTTTCGGGGCGAAGATATACAGTAGCGATGAGCCGAATTCCCCGCCCGGATTCCAGTAACCCTTTTTGATTTTCTTCGCGGGATCCCGGTCTTTGCCATTGACCTTCAGCAACCGGTAATGCTCATTGTGGGTGATGTACCCGAGTTCGAGCTCCTGCGTTTCGAGAAGCTTCCATCGATTACCTGTCCCTGATGTGTCGACTGTCCGAGTCGTGAATTGGGTGCAAAGGAAATCCTGAAGCCGGTCGGCGTAGTTCAGCGCGGCATCGCGCATCAGGGCTATCAGGGCCTGATGGTCGGCGGCGGTGGGCGGGGCCGGCGTCTGGGCGAACAAGGCAGCGGGGACGAGGAAAAGGAGTTGCTTCAACATCGTCACTTTCATGTGTGATTTACCCGAAACTACGCGTCGCGCATTCCGGGGGTTCCGCGAAGATCGAATTTTTCCAAAAAAACCCGGGGATGCATTGTTCCCAACGCCCATTCCAGTGGAGATTGCTTCCGCCCATCGAGACTCTTCTGTCCCGATGACGTGCCAACCGTTACGCGACAGTTCCTTGGCGCCTCCGCGGTAGACGGCGTCCGCTAAGACTTCCCACGTGCCACAGATACTGTCATTTATATAAGAGTTGAGCACCTCGTCCCTGGCGTTCGGATACGCCCGCCTCACGGCTGGCAAATCGCCAAGTAGCCAGGCATCTCCCTCCTCGATTGCAATACAAAAACGGGGCTTCTGGTCTGGGATTACACGCATTGCAGGATTCGCTTGCCTGGGTCCCGAGCGTCCCTCATGTCCTTCGGTATTTCAGCGCCAATAAGGAACGTGGCATTGCTGAAATCGGGGACTCCGCCCCCGGTCACTGGTGAACTGCGACCCCTGATCGCGGTTAAATATCTCCGGCTTCCGCCCTCCGCACAGGGCTCACTTCAGCGCCTCGACGCAGAAGTCGGGTTCGAGCGTCAACGACAACCTCCAGCTCAAAACGTACCGGCTGAACCAGTCCATCACCGCTACCAGATAGACGAAGCCTTGCGCCATTCGTATATAAGTGATATCCGTGCTCCACACCTGGTTGACGCACGCCACTTTAACGTCCCTCAGAAGATACGGTAGATCCCTTCTCCCGGCAGGCTCAGCTTCGGCTTCGGATACACGGCCTCGACGCCCATCCGTTCCATGGCCCTCGCCACCCGTTTCCGATTCACCTCGAAACCCTGCGTTGCAGCCACGCCATCATCCGCCGACTTCCGTAAACCCAGCAGTTCGCACTGCCGCCGGTTGCTGATCTCCGCATGATCCCGATCCACCAGGGGCCGCAGATCCTCAGTCGAGCATGCCGCCTTTTTTTTAAGCCAGTCCAGTTCCACCTTCGGCCGCCTGATCTCCTCATAAAGCGCCCTCCCCGGATTCCATCGGCTGCCCCTTCCGGGTCCGCCCGTCCACGAAAAGCTCGGGGAGTTGCTCCACCGCGGACTTCCTCCACTTCCCGATCTGGATGGAGTGCACCTTGAACTGCGAACCCAGCTGGCTCAGCGTCTTCTCGCCCCGGATCGCCTCCATCGCCACTCGGCACCTTGAAGGCCGGACTGTGTTGTTTTCTCGTCGTCGTCATCTCTCCTTTGAGTTAACGACTCGCCGAATCTTAGCTTATTGCCTGGTCTGAATTCCTGGGACCACTATAATTCTCTTCGCAGGGAGCGCTCGCAGTGGAAAAAGTCCGCGTATTCCCTTCCGCTTCCCTCTCTGAAGGGTCAAGCAGAGTGATGTCGAGACACTGGCCCGCTTTGAACGTCCAGTTCAACGGTTTTTCAACCGGAATGCGATCGTACCATCCGCTGAACATGAATTTGGTCAGAGTAATCGGCGGCACGACCGGAGATGTGTTCATGGGTTCTTCTTTCGCGTATTCGGCCTCGGTACCCGGAAGTCGGAAAGGCGGGCGGTACGTGACCTGGCGGGCGATCATCCACCCGGTTAATCTCAGTCCGCATCCTTCCAATGGATGTTAACCACAAGCACGCACCGTGCCAATCTCCGATAGGTTCATGAGTTCGCACTTCTCCGGATCCGCCCTGGCCGCTGTACCGGCCTTCCGCAGCCAAGTCGACCGTCGGCGGTCGATGAGCGAGAACGCCGAAAACGGCAGATGCCGAAGACAGACCGTTCGACTCAACCAGAGAAGCCACCAGCGCTCCCGGCGCCGCACCATTCGGCGTGTCAATGTGTCCAGCGACTCATCATGCTCGCGGGCGCCTCCAGCCCGTTTTTAGGCTGACAAGGAACGCGGCCGTCCGTAAAGGATCTTGAGGCGTGGACTCGCAATTTACGGTCCAGGATCAGAAGGTATAACGGATAGCGACCCCCGCGCTGACTAACTGCCGGGCAGCATCGGCTTGCCTTCGTGCGCCACCAGAAGATCGTGCATATCGTTGGCGTGTTCTTCCTCGTTTACGAGAATGCCTTCTAGCATCACGCGGGTGGTCGGATCGTTCTCCCCAAAATAGCGGACCAACTCGCGATAATGCTCGCAGGCAATTCGCTCGGCGATAAGATTCTCCTTGATCATCTCTACCAGGTTCGCGCCCTGCACATATTGGGAGGCCGACCGCGAGGCCAACCCTTCCGGATTGAAATCGGGCGCGCCGCCGAGTTGATTGATGCGCTCCGCAACCCTTCTCATGTGTTCCTGTTCTTCTTTCGCGTGTTCCTCGAATTCCTTCTTCACGCTTTCACTGGAAATTCCCGTTGCTGCAATGGCATTCATCGTATAGCGCAGTACGCAGACGATCTCCGTAGCAAGAACGGTCTGGAGAATTGCAATAGCCTGGCTAACGTCCCCCTTATAGGCGGGCGTTATGGCTCCATCCTTGATGCTGGCGCGGGCCCTGGACCGCAATTCCCGAACATCGGTTAGGAACGGCTGATCTTTCTTCATGCGCCCCTCCTGAATTGTTCGCGGCTCGGGTTACTTCGAGTTGCGCGGCGGAGCGACTGAATCAATACGACACATGGGCTATCTTCATGACGGACGGTTTTTGCTTCCATTGTTTTCCTTTCTTTCTACGAATAATCTTCAAGAGCCACACTCCTCGAATGTCAATGTCGACTCCGTCCTCAAAGCCGCCGGCGTCCTCCTTCGCAATCTTCGGCGACCTCGTTCCCATTTTCCGGAACTCGGGTCTCATCGTGACAAGGGCTTCCTTTTCAAAATCCTGGGCGGTCACATGACCGCGGACCGTCACTGTGAAACCGTCGCGGATTGCCCTTCAGTCGCAGGCCGCGCTCCAACAATGCGATACCCCGCCGCTAATATCGCGTTCTTTTTTGGGTCTTTCAAACCGTGCTGCGTCCGCGGAGGAAATGTATCACTATTGAAATCAACGCGATAACCAGCAACAGGTGGATAAGCCCGCCGGCTATGTGAAATGCGGTGATCCCCAATAGCCAGGCTAAGAAAAGAACAGCGGCAATGGCGAGAAACATTCAAATCTCCTTTATGAACGGTATGTTTGCCGTTCGGTGGAGGATGTGCAACTCAAAGGCCATGCGGTCAACCGATGGCCTAACGTCGTATCTGGCTATATCTGTGCATCGTGCAATACACGGACTGCAATCGAGCTATAATTCATTCATCTCAATTCCTCGGAGAAATGCGTAACGGATATTAACGGATATGGAGCGACGAAAGTTTATCCGAACGGGACTGGCTGGAGCGATAGCCTTAGGAGCTTACGGGAAGGCCGCTGGAGAGACAGCACCCGGGAGCGCTCGTTCTCGCGTCTCCCGGCTTCCATCGTTGGCGGCGCGGGCGCTGACGACGGCCAACCCCTCATTTCCCAGTGTTACGCCCCTTTTCAGCGGGATCTTCGCTCCAGGCAGCGGTGCACACCCCCTGATCGTGAGCGACTCCTGGGCAGGCTTCACGGCCCAGGTCCAGACTCAGGCGAACGCAGGTTTCCGGCTTGCCTCCTTCACGACGATCCAGAACTTCAACCGAACCTTTTACTATGGTGCCTGTCAGAAGGGAACCGGAGACTGGCAATTAACTGAGTTTTCCGACGAAAATTCCTTCTACACTGCCTTCCAGAATAATCAGAACGGGTTTTACCTGGCGGATTTCAACGTGTCGTTTCAGGGTGGCCGGCTTTATTACTACGGTTATTGGCTGTCCGGAGCAAAACGCCAGACTCTTCTTCGCGGACTCGTCTACGAAGACCTGCGCACGCAATGGGCAGCGCTCAGCACCGCAGCCCAGTCTCCCATGCAGATGACGCGGGTGCAGGCATATCCGCTCAACGATTCCGCTGCCTATCATGCTCTTTTCGAATCGGAAGCCGGATCTTTTCCCTTCCATCGGTGGCCGGTGTACCAGAACGTCGCGGCAAACGTCTCGGGTAGTGAGAGCTTCGCAACTCAGGTCGCAAGCATCACGACCAACACTCTGACGGGACTTTGTTACGATCCGGTATTTGGCGCTATTGCAGGCTGTTGGGGGAACCTTGCGGCCGGGGCAATGTACTTCCAGGACCTTTCGTGGGACGGGCTCAACACGATGGCTCAGACCAGCGCATCCGGACTCGTGCTGGCGGCCCTGACAGTCTACCCTGACGCGCCCGACTGGGACGATTATTTCGAGGCGAACCTCGCGCCGTACGTCATGGGCTACGCATGGGCGGTGGCGAAAAACGGACAGCCTGTGGCTGCCGGCGGCGGTGGTTTCGCGCGCGGACCCAACGAAACGCAGAACCCGAATAAGCCCTTCACCGCCGACACTCGAATAGTTCTCGCGAGCGTCTCCAAAGTCATCACAGGTGTGGCGCTGGAGGTCTTAGCCGCGCAAAATCCGGAACAACCTCTGAACTCGCTCTTCCTGCCGGTGGTTATGCCGAGACTGACTAAAGCGCCGACACCCGCTGCCGCGTCCGTCACGCTCGCGAACCTCGCTGCCATGGAAAGCGGCCTTTTTCAATATCCGAAGGACTCCTCGGGCAGCACCGAAGGCCCCGCGGATATTACCGATTCGGTTGGCGGGTTCGGTCCGTACGCAAGCACGTGGGCCGATATAAGCGACTACCTGTCTCAAACACCCCAAAACCCGGTGCCGCCGGGTACGACCTACGACTACAACAACACAAACTATGCCATCCTGCAGGCATTTATCGAACTGGCGGCGAACCCCTCGGCGTCGGATCCGGGCGACTACGTGAATTGGGTGACACAAAACCTGTTGACGCCGGTTGGAATGGATGCGTCTATCGTCAACCCAGTGCCGGATCAACCGGCGGTCGCGGCGCTTGCATACACGGGGCCGAACGACAGCGGATCCGGGTATTATCGACAACAAATTACTCTCGTCGGCGCAAGCGGCTGGATATCGTCCGCCAGAGAACTGCTGAAACTGATGACGGCGCTACGGGGCGCCGCTCTTCTTCCTCAGGCGACTGTCGCTTCGATGTTCAGCGGCGCCATAGGGGCCTGGGTATCGTCGCCAAATGGCACTTTCGGCACGCCCTGGTACAAAGAAGGAACGTTGACCAAAGTCGACGACGAGGGCAACAGCCGAAGTGTCAGTACCGGCGTGGCCATGCTTCCCGAGGGCTACGATGTCGTCGTTGTTGCAAACACCCTGCCTCCGATACCTGTCTTCCAGGTGGCCATCAACGCGTTTGAAGCGCGCGGCCTCTCCACCGCGAATCTTCCCGCGGGACCGTCCCTTATGGCGGCCGCAAACGCGGCCAGTTACCTTCCGAACATTGCGCCAGGCGGTTTTGTCTCGGTTTTCGGTTCGGGCCTGATCGAGACACCGGCGACGGACTGGACCCAGGCGATTACGAAGGATCTCTTACCGGCGGAACTTGGAGGAGTCAGCGTGCGGATTGGGGGCCAATGGGCTTCCATCGCCTACGTGAGTCCAACGCAGGTAAATTTCATTCTGCCCGGCTCGACCTCGCCGGGAATGACCGACCTCGAGTTAGGCACCCCGCTTGGCGGCGTCACACTGCCCGTTACGATAGAGGCCCTGGCGCCGGCGTTATTTACATATCAGCTGAACTCCGTGACCTACGCGGCCGCTGTGATTGCCAATCAGCACGGCGTCGTCTACGTCGCGGTCGCCAATGCGCTTTCCGGGGAGATGAGCCGCCCCGCGGTGGCCGGGGATTCTATCGAGATGTATGGAACCGGAATGGGTCCGACCACACCGGTCGCTCCGGGCGGAGTTGTACTGACGGAGACATACCCCGCCAATCTCGCCAATTTTTCCGTGACCATCGGCGGCGTGGCGGCGACGGTGTCGTTTGCGGGCCTTGTGGCCGCTGGCGTGTTCCAGATTAATATCGCAATCCCCGCGAATGTGGCTGGCGGAAATCAGCCAATAGTTGTAACAGTCAACGGAGCCGCAAGTCAGGCTAACGTGATGATATCCATCCAGACGTGAGCACAAGGCGCAGGGTCCCGTTCTCCGGTCCGGCCTATTGCAGACAGGCTGGCGGCGAATTTCCGGCGTTGGTGAAACAGAGCGTCACCTGGTTAGACACCGAACCCGCAACGGTAACGGTAGCGTACACGGTCCCGGCTCCTGCGAGGCTTGCGGGAAGAACGACGTTGACCTGATCTTCTCCGACCGACGTTGGCGCGAGTCCGGCATAGAACGGCGTTAGCGCCATCCCGTTAACGGTTACGGTCACGGCGGAAATACTCGCCCGATTGCGGATCCCGGTGCCGTAAAGCACCAGAACGGAGCTTCCCGAACTCACATCCAGGTGGACTGGCACGCAGGGCGTTAGCGGCAACGAGCAGGGATAATTAAAGACATACTGCAGCATCGGGTCCAGCACAGAGGTGGCAAACTGCGCAGCAGCCACTCCTTTTCCAGTGCCGTTTGCGGAGAACAGGGATGGCGCCGTTGCAGCCAGCGTTAACGAACCCTTCTGCGGGCCACCGGGCAGCGGGCTCTTGCACGTCATCGGGTCGCTGTAAGTGGAGATCGCGAAAGTGGCCGCGCCAGTTGCCGCAGTCATGGGAATAAACGCATTGATTTGAGAAGGCCCGGCGTAATACAAACCGAGAGGTGTCGCGACGCCGCTGAAATCGGTCAATGTGATGCCGGTTGCGGCAAGGCACGGGGGCGGCCATGTGGACGACGACGCGGACGACGGCATGGGCGGCGCGGGGGTCGCCGTCTGGACCGAATAATTGCCAAATACGCTGACGATCGATCCCGGCGCGACCGGCGCTGACGCCGAAAAACTTGCGGCCGATACCACCACCGGCGTTATGGTGAATCCATTCAACAGTACCGATACATCGGAGTCTCCAAGATCCGTGACGGCAAGATCGAGCTTGCCGTCGGAATTAAAGTCTCCCACGCCGATAGCGCTCGGGTAGGGATTGATTCCGACGGCGAACGGACTGCCGGCGCTGCCCTTGAATGTACCCGTGCCGCTGCCAAGCATGACCGACACCGTGTTCTTGCCGGAGTTCGCCACCGCCATATCGAGGAAGCCGTCGCCGTTGAAGTCCGCCACCGCGATGAATACAGGACCCGATCCGACCGTCAGGGGGCTTCCTGTTGCCGGCGTGAATCCGCCGAGTCCATTTCCCAACAGGACCGTGACACTGTTGCCCGTCAGGTTCGCGATCGCGAGGTCCGGGTTCCCGTCACCGTTAAAATCGGCGGACACCACAAAGTCAGGGTCGGCGCTGGTGGGAAACGGACCTGAAGCAACCGGAGTGAAGCCACCCGCGTTGCCCAGCAGGACGACAACGTTGTTGTCGAGTTCGTTAGCGATGGCGAGATCGGGCCAGCCGTCGTTGTTGAAATCGGCGACTGCGATGGAACTGGGACTGCTTCCCACCGCGAGGGGGCTGTACGGCGCGGGACTGAAATGCCCCGTATGGTCGTTCAGCAGCACGGTGACATCGTTGCTCCCCCGGTTTACAACGGCGAGGCCAGGATAGGAATCGCCGTTGAAGAACACGGTGCCGATTGATACGGGGTTAGTCCCGACGGGGAAAGGTCCAAGAGTCTCTTTAATTCCGCCGCTCCCGTTACCGAGCAAAACGGTTACGGTTCCATCGGCCTCGTTCGTGACCGCCAGATCCTGCAAGCCATCGCCGTTGAAGTCCGCCATTACGATCGCGCTGGGATTTGTTCCCACAACAAACGAGCCACTCGGCGCGAAGTTTCCGCTGCCGGTTCCCACCAGAATACTAACCGTGTTATCGACCTTGTTCACGACGGCAAGGTCGGGCAGCGCATCGCCATTAAGGTTACCGGCGACGACGAATGCGGGAACGTGTCCGGTCGGGAAAGTAACCGGCGGATTCGGCGACGGGGCGAACTGAGCGCTCGCGGTGGAAACAGTCAGCAAAAGACCCGCCGTCGCAATGATGACCGAAATTCTATACACTTTCAAAACGCCTCCCGGATCGGAACCGCGAAAGTCTATCGGGAATTTCCATGGAAGCGATAGTAGTACAGAATACGATCTATTGAAGCGATTTTGACGGCAACTTTGCGGGCCGAGATGGAATCGTTCGCTGATTTCGCCCAATTGCGGTAAAACGGGTCGTTGGACGTATGGTGCAGCCGTGTCGATACTAAGCGGCGCCGACGGGACGTAGCTGAACAGCGGCCGTTCTGCCGTGTCAGCAACGGACCCGAGTCCGCCGGCGTGCGTTTATTTTCGCCCCCGACTATTGCGGTATCCGGGGGCAAGGCAGTACAATCATCTGAAGCGACAGACTCGTTTGTCCTAAAAAAGCATATGATTCGAGGAATTTCAGCGTTAACGCGGGCGTTTTTGACGCTCGCAGTTGCATCTGCCGTCAGCGGTGCGGACCCGCCAGCCGCCAAGCCGCCCGCTTGTGTCGCCAAGCCACCCGCCGCCAAGCCGCCCGCGCCCAAAACCAAGATCATTCCGAATATTGAATCCAACGCCAAAAAAACGCTGGCTCGTCAATGGCTGCAATGGAAGACTAACCCGGTCCACTGGGAAACCGCCCTGAGGGCTTTGGAACTGGCTGTTCAGGGCGGATCGAAATTCCCCGAGGCGCTTGCTGTGCTGGCGTTGGGCTACGACGGAATGTCAGCGGCGAGGAGTCCTTATGCGGTTCCCGCACAGGATGCCGACGTGTTTTGGGATTGGCTCGCCGGAGCTGCCCCGCACGTCGATCAGGCCGTCACCGATGAAACAAAGTTGCAGCCCGCTCTTTGCTCCGCCGAAGAAATCGTAGATGATTACTTCACGAACGACAACCAGGGTCTCATGGAGAAGGTCGACGCTGGCTTCGCGGCGAACAGTCCCCGCGTAGCAATCTTCCAGCTCCTTAGTTACGCGGCGAACGACACTCGGAAGGCGATGGAAGAAGTGGTCGTGAAAAAAGAGGAGGCGGACGCATCAGACTCCCTGAAAACCGAAAAACACGCTGTGGCCGACGCCGCCTCGACGCTCAGGACGCAAATTGACGCCATTGCGGATTCGATTACCACGAGAACGACGAACGATTCGTCTGGCCTCAATAGCACGGTCGCGACGGATGTTCAGGCGATCAAGACCGCTGCGACGGGGAATATCAACGCCGTAGCCGCCGCAGATCTGTTAGTCCAGCATGTGCAGAGCCTGACTGGCGCTTCCGCAGCCAGTCTGAAGGCTCTTATTGACCAACTGCCCGACGCCGCCAAGAGAACGCTTAAGGGCGCAGTCGATAAATACTCGGCGGACGCCCACACAGATGCCGACCAAGCCGATACCGCGCATAAGGCGGATATGGATGCTCTCAAGAACGCGGGAGCTGCTGTGGACGAATCCCTCAAGAAACTGGAATCCATCCGTCTCTGCTACGCTTCTGTGGATAAGGGCGTCAACGGGAACAATCTAAACTACCGCAAGAAACTCTCCGACTACGTGGCCGGGAAGTTCCACCGCCGCCGCGCGGGAAGTTAACTGGCAGCCCAATCACAACGTCATCCGGACAAACTCATGTCAAACTTTTTGCCAATCGTGGCCTTCTTCGCTGCAATGGCCGCAACTCTTCCCGCATCGGCGCAGGCGCAACCGGATTTGCCTTTTCACTGGTGTACGGTGAACGCAGGCGCCGGGTACTCGGCCGTTGCCGGTAAGGATGGTTCAAATCTCAGCGGACAGTGGGACTTTCAGGCTGGCGTTGGCGCGACTTGGGAAAAGGCAAAAACCTGGAACTGGTTTGTCAACGTGGATTACCTCTACTCCCAGGCGTCGGTCAAGTCCGGCGCGCTGGCGGAGGCAAAGATCCTCAACCCCACAGATGTAGGACTGCTGAGTGCCACCGGGGGCACGAGCCGGTTCAATGTGGTTGCATTGGATTTGACGGTCCGCTATCAGACGTCGCGTTCCGCGGAAGTCTACGGCTTCGGCGGCTTCGGCTTGTTTCGGCGGCAAGTGGATCTAACCGGCGTATCCGATCAGGGCGCACTCCTGCAGCCGGGCAGCCCTTCCGTTTTTCTTCGCAACTCCAGTTCCGGTTCGGTCGACGGGGGCGGTGGCATTAATTTCAGGCGAATGAATGGCTGGGCGATTCCTTACGTGGAGGTTCGGGTAGTGCATGGATTGGCCGTCAACAAGACCACTACGCTCGTCCCGTTTTCGGTAGGCTTGCGCTTTTGAGCCGTGTACCACGTGTACCAAAGGAGGGAATGCGTTATGAGGAATTCGTTCATCGGAATCGCGGCAACACTGCTTGTGGCGGCATGCGTTGCGGCCCCGTCGCCGCAAGATAGCGCCGCTAAATCCACCACAACACCACCTTCCGTGGCAACACCACCAGCCAGTTCNNCACCGGGAAAAAAGTAGTGGTTGCGAAGCCCCTCCTCCCGCCCGAAGACCGCCGGCCCTTCGGCAAATACCTCGTCAAAGTCTGCGAAGTGGGTACCGGCTGCTACGATCCGGCGCAATCCTGCAAATCTCTGTCTTGCACGGCGGGAACAGCCGGAGCGCCCGTTCAGCCCCCGAAGCCGGCAGTTGCCCCGAAGAACGGGAAAGCAGGTAAAAACAACGCGGCGCAGGGCCAAACAACCCCGGATCCGGGCAGCGCAGCCCCGAAGTGTACCCTCTGCGATTCGACAAAGGTTCAGCAGACCATTACTCTTAAACAGGTCGGTTGTCCGGGAACAGTAACGTTGTGCAACGCGAAAGCGAAGTACCCGCTTCAAATCGGCGATGTTTTTTATATCCAGGCGGCTTCGGATGCGACAAACCCTGGCTTGGTTGTGGCTTTGCCCGACGATGCCGATCCTGCCGGGTCGGCTGTCGCCGCCGGGCCGATGGTAAATGGCGTCCGATCTTACGTCGTGACAGGTGAAGGCCCGATTACGATCAAGGCCACGCAGTCGGGTGATAATACCAGGCTTAAGGCATTCGAGACGAGCATTGTTCTACAGACCGCCGATAGCCCGAGTCTCGACTGCTATGGCCTTTACACGGCCGCGACGATAGCCACGACGCAGCCGGATATTTCGGCTATCAAGGATTTGGTCGGGAGCCCGGTTCCCTTCGTGCTTTCGACAGTCGATCCCGGAACGATACTGATTTATGCTACGCGCTTACCGATCTACAAGCCGGATGAGCAACAAATTCTCGACTGGATCGTGAATACGCTCGACGGCCCGCTCGGCGAAGATGCTAAGAACTCGTTCGGGGTAAAACCGAAAGCCGCCACTCCGACACCGTTCGAGAAGGAGTTGAGCATTCCGCACGCAGCCGCGTTGGGAGATCCGGCCGCGCGTATCACAGCGCTCGGCTACTCCAAATTCACGGTGCAAAACATGGGCTCCACTCCCGGCAAAGTGCGCATATCCGCGACCCCCGCGCCGGCATGCAAGGACTGGAAGGCCTTTCTATCTTCGGTTCGCGACCTCGAATGGAGCCTCAAGTCCGAGCCTTCCGTGACGAAACTCTGGTATCTGAGTTCCGACGACGCGGCCAAGGGGTTCACGAGCCTTTTTGCTCCGACGGGATCGAGTCCGGCCCCCGGTTCAGGTTCCGGAACGCCGTCGGGTTCCGGCGCGCCTTCTGGAGCGGCCGCGCCCACTGGTGGTACGTCGTCCCCTGGCGCCGCTTCTTCGAACGCCACCATCTCCGTCAGTCAACCGGCGGGCAGCAAGATCGAGATCAAGACGGATACCACACCCTGCGTGGTAGCGGGACTCGCCTTCGGTAACAGCAATTCCTGCGCCCCGTCGGGTTCGGGAGCTACACCCGCCGCTGCGGCTCCAGCGGGCACCAGCCCTGCCAGTCCCACCCCGATTTCCGCGTCGAAAACGATTTCGACAGCCTCGATCGGCATCCCCCCCGCTACCCCGCCCGCAGGCCAACTGCCCCAAAGTCCGAACGACATGTTGATCTATGGAAATCCTGTGCCGGGCGATGACGCACAGATCGCCGAGCGAAACCGAATTCTGGCACAACTCGATCTCCCGCGCCCGGAAATGATCGTCAATGCGTGGGTGATGCAGAATTCGGCAACCGATCCGCACGCGATGGGAGTTTTCAGCAACAGAGTCCGAACATTGGTTGAGCGTTACGACCAGGCACTGGAACGGATGATTCTGACCGCGTATCAGACGGTTTCCGGCCAGATGCGCCGACCCGACTACTTCAACAAAGCCTTTTACCATTACATCTCCGACCGTTTTGTGGCGGAGGAGACGCAGAAGCAGACAAAGGATTCGCCTACTGCACAGGACTTTCTCGAGCGAAGTCTTTCGCGTATCGACGACGCCGACAACGCCGACGATTCAAAGAAACGCACGGATATCCTGGGCATTTGTAAGCGGGATCACTATTGCCTCGGTTATAGCTGGCTCTTCCAACCGTCCAAACCTCGCTTGACCGATCTGCTCCTCGCACTGATCGCGGCACAGGATCCCCTCAAAGAGGTGATCGAAACGATCAACACTGTTCAGGGAACAAGTGGGGGCAAACCCGCCGAGACGCACACTGCGGAGACCAGACCTGCTGAAGCGACATCCACCGGGACGAAACCCGCCGCTGCGAAAACCGGGATCCAGTCAACGATAATTCCGCCATTTAAGTGCGAGGGACTCCTGAAGCACGACGAGCGTTACAAATGCCAGAAGCTTCAAGAACGTCTCTCGCTCATTGGAGAGGAAAAAAGGTTCAACTATGATTATATGAGTTCTGAAATCGACTGCACGACCGCCGATAAGTGGGGGATTCTGCGCTCTCACTTTGATCCAATCCCGTTCGCATCTGCGAATTGGTCTCCGCGGATCCACTTGGCGTGTTTTGCGCGAGCAGCCCAGCAGTATCTCCAGAACGCTGGCCTCGTGAGAGCCTCGGTGGCGGAATTCTTATACCAATATAAGCACAGCCAGCAGTACCCGCACGAGTTTGTAGCGTATTACCTGAGTCAGAGCGCCGCCAATCTGGATTCGGTATTCAGTCCGATAATCGACGCATTCAATCGCGACGTAGTGGCTTTTCAAACCTACATGCGGGCCGACGTCGAGTATGAGGTTGAGATGGCGAGTCGCACTAACGACGCGCGGTGCTGCGTCAAACGGCTGTTCGGCCTGGACAAACCGTCGTTCTTCAACGACGGCATCGTTTCGGTCCGCACGATTTCCGGTCAGGCGGCCCAGGTGAGCGCCACTTCGCAAAGCTTTCTCGACGCGAGCAAAGCGCCCAGCCTTTCGGATTTAGCGGCAGCATTGGGAGGCTCGGCGACCGGCTCGGCATCGCCCCTCGCCAACGTTCTTGGCAACGCAGCCACACAAGCACCGGTGTCGCTGCTCAGCGGCGTCCTGAGTTCCTACCAGAAGACCTACGCGCAGATCGGGCGGACGCTCCAGCTACAGGCCGTGCCCCGCGCACTGGCGACGGCATCTTCGGCGGAAATCAGCGTCTATATGAAAGCGGCCGATCCCGCGTCTGCGCCGCTTTATACGGGCGGTCCCCCCAGCGCGCTGCAGCAGAACACATCGGAGATCTCAAATTTCGAGGTTACGACTCGAATCCGCGTCGATTCCGTGAAGCTCTTCGAGCTCTCGTCATACTCGGCCGTGCTTCAGCGGCCGAAGTCGAAGTTCCCGCTGTTGCCGCCGTTTGTGGAGATACCCTACATCGGCACGATCGCTGGAATTCCTTTGCCGGACGCGAAGGAATATCACGAAAGTACCGCCATTATCAGCGCGATGGTGGCGCCTACTGCCTCCGATATCGGATTTGGACTTCGGTTCTGGGACGATCTGGTTCTGTACGACAACGAGCCCGGTGAAACCGGCGAATGCTCTCTGGCCGGCGAAGTGCCTGTGAAGGAGGATGCGGTCACGGCGCCTGATAAGAAGCCCACGTGTCGGGCTCGAGTGGCGCTGTCCCCTTTGGATTTGCATGCGCCCCTTCCGGCTTATCACGAGGCCATGGTGCTGTGTTTCAGCACCGAGAACGCAAAAGACGGCCCGCCTCCGGCTACGTTCACTGGCCGCTTGAATTTTGTTGGCAATAGAGATGCCCCGGAACTGAAGGGTTTTTACGATCCCGACACGTGCGGCAACCTGACGTTTAAGCAATTCCCGCCGCCGCGTTAATAGGGCGCTAATAGGAACCTAGCCTAAAGGCTCTGCCGATGTGGCGTCTCACAAAGCCAGCTTGCGCCACACCATGATCAAAAGGTCCGCCACCCAAGCCTGGATCCTTTTGGTCAGATCGCCGAGTTCCGCGTGCAGATTCCGAAGTTCGATAAAGCTTAATACGAGCATGCCGAAAATGACCGCCCCAACGGCAATCCGGACGAAGCGCTGCCAGTTACCGCGGATGTAGGAACGCAGCCCGGCGATGGTCACCCGGGCTGCCACGGCCACCATTACAATCTCGATTCCAAGCGTTTGTCCCGGAACCCGGAACAATGTGCCGCCAATGAACATGACAAACCCGAAAAGCAGCAGTAGCCCGAACCAGTATCGGGAAAGTACGCTCCACGGCGTTTCCGGAATGGCCGCCTCCACCATGCCCCAAAGGACATTTCCCGCCTGAAGAAGCAGGCTCCCCGGTCTTTTAAGCTCCGTCCGCCGATCGGCCATCCCCTGCAGCATTTGACCGATCACCCGGCTCGACCGCGCAACGTTCCGCAGCATTCGTTCCCGGTTCGGCTCACGGGAAATCTGGTAACTCCCCAGGCAGCGCAGGATCTGTTCGGGCGTCAGCGCCTGTCGCAGAACCGCTGCGAGTTTCGGGTTGATATCCGTGGAGCCCTCCGTCTTTGCAACGCACTCCCGGATGGTTTTCAGTACCTCGCGCTTCCTCTGTTCCGTAACAGGGCCCTTTCCGGTACTGAGCAGCGTGTCCACGAACATCTGGCAGATTTCGGCGCGCGCAGCGGGGTCGAGTTCCTCTTGAACAATGATTTCGTGAGCACGCCGGATCATTCCCTTAACGTCCTTCGTAGGCGCCAGGGCGAAGATAATTCGCTCGGCACCGTCCAACCGCCCCCACAGGATGTCGTTCCTCCGCCAAACCTCCTCCAGAAAGGCGCCGAACGACCCAAAAGTCGTGCCAGCAAGTTTTTGGGTCCCCGTTGCCGTTTGTTTCACAATTGCGGTGGCGTCCTCGGGGCTGACTCGGAGCACGTCCACCGTCTCGAGCTCACCCACGTCGGTTCCATAAGTGATCGGGAAGATAGCTGCATCGAACTCCTGAAATCCGAAATAGTAGAGTCGGGCCAGGCGTAATACCGTCGGCTCCTGCCCGCCTTTGAGAATCGCCGCCGCATGGAGTTTCGCCTCGCCCATTGCCTCACCGTAGCTTGCTCGAACCTTCTCCGCCAGTGCGTTCATAGCCCTTTCCCGATCGGGCGTGAGATATTTTTTGGCTCGAATATCGTAGTCCTCTTCGCTCACCACCGGGAGCGGGGCTGGATTATCCGGATCACTTTTAACGAACCCCACCCCGAGAATGTCATTCAGTTCCTCCTTGCCGATCTGTAGCGCTCTGACAGCGTTCTTAAGGTCGTCGCTTGTTTGCGCCAGACGCGACGCGTTCCGTAGCACTCGGAAGCTCTTGTCGAATTCGCGGCGCACGCGCGCGATCGCGTCGCGGAATGACTTCTTTTCCGCGCCGCTTTCGGGAACTCGCTCGTTCAGCTTGACAAGTCGGGCCTTGGCGTTCTCGCCAAGGGCACTCAGTAACTCGAGTTGGCTCTTCACAAACTGGTATCGGCGCATCCGATACGAAATATCGAAATCCAGCAGGAACTTATCCATCCTGCCGTCGCCGGAATGCCTCTCGTCGGGGTAATGCCTCTTCCGCCACACTTTTACCAGACACCGGATCGCATAAACGAAGTCGGAGGTGTCGTCGATCCGGGAGAGACGCGCGATTCGGATTGCCAGATCGTCGGTTACGGCGTAAGCGTTCAACGCCACGTAGGCCCGGTAGCCGACTCGCTCCTGGAAGGCCGTCCTCTGCGCTGAACTGTCAGGGTCCACCTGGAGCCCCTCGTCCGCCTCTTTCTGCGACTGCTGGGTGATAGCGCTGGATTCCACCGCGTCGGAGATTTCCAGGATAACTTCGTTCACCTTACGGATCAATCGATTGCGCTTCTGGATCTGCAGCAGGCTGTCGCGAATCGGTTGCTTCCCCGGTATCCCCGCCAGGCCCGCCCACGCATTCTCGATCGCGTCGGGTTGAATGGCCTTCCCGCTGCCGTCGAGACCTCGGCGTTCCAGCTCCGGGTGCTCGGGGGAAGGCTCGATATACAGCAGTTTTCGCACGCTTCGAATATGCGAAGACTGCCGGTTCAGAGCTTCGATTGCGCGGTCAAACGGGTGGTTGTCGAGATAGCCGCCGTCCGCGAAGAACCGCTCGGTATCCGGGATCACGGCGTCATCCTGGCCGAAGAAGTTCTGCCAGGTTTCGACCTTTTGATTGTACGGACCGTTCCTGGTGTATTTGCGGGAAACCGGCAAAAGCCGTGTGATGGAAGCCAGTTGCATGGGTTCGAATGCCACAGGAAACGAGGAGGTACATCGCGCGGCGAAAGCAAGAAACGGAGTGTTCTTCGCTTCAAAGTCCTCCGGCGGGGGTTCTTGGCTTTCGTCGTACTGAAAATTGAAAGCTTGTCTGTGTTCGCGCTCCCACACCACTCGGTCCGAAAGGCGGAGCGGGATCACTTTACCGGCGAGGTCCGTCGTGGTCACCCACAGATTCAGCTCATCCACATAAGATTGTTTCGGATTCACATCATCCATCTCCGCCAGGGCTTCGAACAATTTGACGTACATTCGTTCCCCGTTCAGCAGCGAGCGTGGCGGCACTTGCTGCGGAAGCCCCTCAAGCCGTCCTTTGTCGTCGTTGAGCAGCAGACCGAAATCCGCCTCTTTGATCCAGGTCTGCTTCAGCGATTCCATGTCCTTGCGGGCCGTCAGGGCTTTCGCCAGAAAAATTCCGTTGATGCCTCCCGCCGACGTACCTGAAACAATATCGATCAGGAATCGAACGTGAACCGCGCTATCGTCTTCTTCGCTCAGCAACACCGCCAGGTCGCGGTAAATGGCCTCTGTACTCTTGAGATCGTCGAGCATTCTCGATTGATCGTCCTTCCTGTTTTCGAGTGCCGTCGAACGCACAAGGCTGAGAAGTTCCTGGGCAATTCCGTTCATGTATACCGCGAGGGAAATCCCTCCGTACATGACCACGGCAAATCGGTACTCTTTGGTTACTGAGTCGGCGCTGCCCGTCGGGAAATGGGCTTTCATCCCAGTTATTATACCTTCGAACGTAACGGGCGCAGGGGAAAATTGGGACTGTGGGTAGCTGTGTCTTTCAACACTTGGGGTTCACCCAATTATCCGTGTGCATCTGTGCGCGTACGTGGCCATAAATTCTTCAGTACTGCCATTTTCACCCAACAAAATCAATAACCTACCACTCCAGCTCCAAAACCATACCGCATACTTACAGTCGTATGCCAGTCTGCGAACGTAAACTATCCGCCAACCGCGCGAACGCGGTCAAATCCCGGGGTCCGATCACGCCTCAGGGCAAGCGCAACTCTTCCCGCAACAACATGCGTCACGGTCTTCTCTCCAACTCCGTCCTCATCGAAGGCGAGTCCCCCGAGCGTTTCGCCGCGCTCCTCAACTCGCTCTACACCGAACACGAACCCGCCACCGAGCGGATCCTCGTCGAAAAGATGGCCGTCGCGCAATGGCGTCAGCGCCGGCTCTGGACCGTCGACTCCACTGCGATCACCCAAAAGATCCGTCGTCAGTCCGACTGCCTTGCCGCCGAAACGCCGCCAATCCGCACCATGCACGCCATCCGTGCGATTGCCGAAAACGGACGCCACGCCGACCTGATGAGTCGCTACGAGCACCGTTTCGACCGCCGGTACTATCACGCGCTCGAAGCCCTTGATCGCCCCCGCACTACCGGCAAGACAGCCCCGTGCCCCGCCCCCGAACCGGATCCGGAAATCGCCCGCGCCATTCGATCCCATCGCGACCCCGTAAACAGGCCATTTCGCGAAACCGCCGATCCCACGCCAGGCCCGTTCGATCCCACCGCAGACGCCTTCGATCCCACCATAGGGCCCCTGCGATCCCAAAATCGGAGTTCGATCCCCGCGCTCTCGCCTGCCCGTGCGCATCTGCGGCTAAACCACTTGAGACCACTCGCGGAATCGTTCACCGCGTCCGGATCATCGAAGAACCAAACCTCCAGGCGGTCGACGCGTACAATAGTAAGAGATATCGCTGTCTTCGTACCTGCGGAACTAACATGCTGACCTCGAAAGAAAAAACCGACACCAAACGACTCCCGATGATGCCCATTCGGGACGTCGTCATTTTCCCGTTCATGATGACCCCCTTCGTGGTCGGGCGCGAATCCAGCGTCCGCGCGCTCGAAGAGGCCATGGCGGGAGACAAGAAAATCTTCCTCGCGACCCAGCATGACGCCTCCACCGACGAACCCCGCCCCAGCGAGATTTACAGCGTCGGCTGCATCGTCAGCATCGTGCAAAGCCTCAAGCAGGGCGATGGCAACATCAAGGTGCTCGTTGAGGGCGTGGAGCGCGCGCGCGTCGTCTCCGTCACAGACGACGAGGGTTTTTTCCGCGCCGTCGTGCGGGTTTCGAATTACCGCGTCGAGCCGGGCCAGCAACTGGAGGCTCTCACCAGCCGCGTGACGTCGCTTTTCGAACAGTACGTCAAGCTCAGCCAGAACCTCAACTATGAAACGATGGTCGCAGCGATCCGCGTCGACGATCCTGGCAAGCTCGCCGACACCACCGGCGCCAATCTCCAGCTCACCATCGAAGAGAAGCAGGAACTGCTCGAAATCTTCGATCCCATCGACCGCCTGACGCGCGTGGCCGAAATGCTCGAGATCGAAATCGAGAAGCTCGGCGTCGACCGCACCATCCAGGGCCGCGTCAAGCGCCAGATGGAGAAGGCGCAGAAAGAATACTATCTCAACGAGAAGATCAAGGCCATACAGAAGGAACTCGGCCGTGGCGAAAAGAGCGAAATCGACGAGCTGAAAAAGCGCATCGAAATGGCCGGTATGTCGAAGGACGCGCAGGAAAAGGCCTTCGCCGAGCTGAAGCGTCTCGAAAACATGCCGCCGATGTCGGCTGAATCCACCGTCTCACGCAATTATCTCGATTGGCTGCTTTCCGTGCCGTGGAAGAAACGGTCGAAGGAAATCCGCGAGCTCAAGGTCGCCGAAGAGACGCTCGAAGCCGATCACTATGGCCTCGAAAAGATCAAGGAGCGCATTCTCGAATTCCTCGCCGTGCGCCGGCTTGTGAAAACGCCGAAGGCATCGATTCTGTTGTTCGTCGGCCCTCCCGGCGTCGGCAAAACGTCGCTCGGAAAGTCAATCGCGAAAGCGACCGGCCGCAAGTTCGTGCGCATGTCGCTCGGCGGCGTTCGCGACGAGGCGGAAATCCGCGGCCACCGCCGGACCTATATAGGCGCGCTTCCCGGCCAGGTTCTTCAGATGATGAAAAAGGCCGGCACGCGGAATCCCGTCTTCATGCTGGACGAGATCGACAAAATGTCGACCGATTTCCGCGGCGACCCGTCTTCGGCTCTCCTCGAAGTGCTCGATCCGGAACAGAATTACATGTTCGTCGATCATTATCTGGACGTCGAATACGATCTTTCGCAGGTATTTTTCATCGCCACCGCGAACGTTCTCCACACGATTCCGCCGGCGCTGCAGGATCGCATGGAAGTGATCCGGCTCTCGGGCTACACCGAGATCGAGAAGCTGGAAATCGCCAAGAAGTTTCTGGTGAAGAAACAGATGGAAGCCACCGGGCTGAGCGATTCGCAGATTCAGTTCACCGACGAAGGCATTTCCGCCGTGATTCAGGGCTATACGCGCGAATCCGGCGTGCGCAATCTCGAACGCGAGGTCGGCAACGTTTCCCGCAAGGTCGCCCGCAAGATCGTTTCGAAGGAATCTAAAGGCAAAGTTGTCGTCAATGCGGACAAAGTGGTCGACCTACTCGGCCCGGCGAAGTTCCGCGATACAACCACGGATCGCCGCAATGAGATCGGCGCGACCACCGGCCTCGCATGGACCGAAGTCGGCGGCCAGATNNTCGGCGCAGGCCGCCTTCAGCTACATTCGTTCGCGCGCGCACCAGTTGGGTCTGCCGCGCGATTTCTACCGGAATCTTGACGTGCACCTTCATATCCCGGAGGGCGCCATTCCGAAGGACGGGCCGTCGGCCGGCATCACGATGGCGACGACGATTTGCAGCGCGCTGACGAAGATCCCCGTTCGCGGCGATATCGCGATGACGGGTGAAATCACGCTGCGCGGCAAAGTGCTGCCGATCGGCGGCCTCAAGGAAAAGCTGCTGGCGGCGCATCGTCACGGAATCAACGAAGTGATCGTCCCCAGGGACAATCAGAAGGACATGCCGGACATTCCCGAATATCTCCGCAACGTGATGAAGCTTAACTTTGTCGACCATATGGATGAAGTTCTGAAAATCGCGCTCGAGCGGGAACTGATCGCGCTGCCGATGACGCCCGGTGCGGGAATTGAAATCGCGGCCCAGCCCGAAGCCGATCTGCCTCACTAACGTTCGCGAGGGGTGGCATCCAGTATGGTTCTGACGAAGGAAGAACTGATCGCCGCCGTTCGCAACGAAGTGCGGCTGCTGCTTCACCTGACCGGGAAGATTGACCCCGCGAAACTGGATTATCGGCCCGGCGGCACGCAGCGCAGCACGCTGGAGTTACTGCAATACCTCGCCATTGCGGCGCCCGTTCAGATCGCGGTAATCCGCAACGTGCGCTTCACCCGCGCCGAGCTTGGCGCGGCCTGGGGTCCCGCGGAGGCGAAAGCGAAAACGCTGAACTTCGACCAGGCCATCGCTGCCATTCGCGAACAGGCCGACGAATGCGCGCGGTCGCTCGATGAATGGACCGACGCGGAATTCCGCGGCGAAATCGACGTATTCGGCGCGAAATTCACCCGCGCCGCCATGCTGGTCAATCAGGTTCTGGCCGGTTACGCCGCGTATCGGATGCAGCTGTTCTGTTACCTGAAGTCCTGTGGCCGGGAGGAACTCAATACCGTGAATCTTTGGTACGGCGCGGACTCAATGAGCGTCCCGGCAGAATGAATGGAATATGTTGCCAACGCGGTAGCGCAGCACGGATACCACCTTCTGTTCGCCATCGTCTTCCTTGAGGCGATCGGCTTCCCGGTGCCTGCCGCACTGGGCCTGCTGATCGCCGGAGGGGCCGCGGCGCGAGGTACCCTGGCGCCTGCGACTTGCCTAGCCTTCGCTCTGCTGGCCATGCTGTCGGGCGATACGTTGATGTACCTGCTCGGCAGGTACACCGGCTGGTGGTTGCTTGGCATGCTCTGCCGGATTTCACTGAATCCGGAAGCCTGTATTTTGGAATCGGCCGATTCGTTCTACAAGCGTGGACGCGTCCTGCTGGTGGTGGCGAAGTTCCTGCCTGGCATCAACACCATGGCACCGCCTCTTTCCGGCAGCATGGGCATGCCGGCCACCCAGTTTCTCGGGCTGGATTTTATCGCCGCGATGCTCTACGCCGGCGCATGGTTCGGCAGCGGCTATCTCTTCAGCGGCTTTCTGACCGCGATCGCGAGAGGGTATTCGGCGTTCGGCGACGTCGTCGGCGTAGTTGTCGCGGCGGGAGTGGTTCTTTGGATCGGCTATCGCGTCCGGCTCTGGAGGGCAGCAAAAAAGCTGCGGCCCGTACGGATGATGAACGCGTCCGACCTGGCTGGGGAATTGGCCGAATCCGCCGCCAAGGTCGTGGTGCTGGACGTTCGCAGCCACGGCTATTACGAGAAGGGCACAACGCGAATTCACGGATCGGCGCGTTTGGAACCGAATGCCATCGGCGACTTGGCGCCCGGACTGCCGAAGGACAAGAAGATCGTGCTCTACTGCACCTGCGCGAGAGAAGCGACCAGCGCGCGAGTAGCCCGGGCTTTGGAGGACCAGGGTTTGGGCCTGACCGTCTCCGTGCTCGAGGGCGGTTTCAGGGCGTGGAAGAAGGCGGGCCTGCCAGTGGAAGCCGTGCCCGAACATGAAGTGGTTCCGCTGCCGAAGTTCGCGTGACCGCTGGAAGCCCCGTGGGTCATCCCAGCCCTGGCACGGACCATCCTGCCCGGTACTTCCTGCGAAGGAACGCATTCGCTTCCGGCATATTCGTGAACTTGGCCTTGACCCCGTTCCACTGCAGCGTCGAGTTTGGAAACCGCGTCGCGAGCGGCCCCAGCAGCACGGATTCGGTGAGCGCTCCGGAGTATTCAAACGGCGTCGAGGTCTTGCCGTTGCCCAGCACCGCTTCGGCGAATTCGAAGTAGTGGTCGGTGCGTTCGGCCTCGGGAAGCGTGTAGCCGGTGAAATCGCGCAATGGCAGCAGGATCGGCGTTGCGATGTGCGGCAACAGCATCTGGCCCTTAGTTCCGATGAAGATCGAACCCTGGCCGGGGAACTTCAAAGACCCGAGCAACGCGCGAACGTCGTTGGGCGGGAGTCGGTCGCCATCGTACCAGGTGAGCGGCATGGTCTTTTCCGCTGTCAGCCCATTGCCGGGGAAAACGTAACGGATCAGCGTGTCGAGCGCCCAGCTTTCCCCGTTGGGCACCGAGCCTTCGCTCCGGACGGAAACCGGTGACCCCAGTTGCAGCGCGCTGAATACGGGGTCGAGAATGTGGCAGCCCATATCGCCAAATGTGGCGGTGCCGAAATCGAGACGCTTGCGCCAGTTGCTGGGGTGGTACACGTCTTTGACGAAAGGACGCGGGGCGGCAACTCCCAGCCAATGGTCCCAGTTGAACGCGCTCGGGATGGGGTCGGCCGTGGCGGGCAGCTTTTCGGTGTCTCCCCACTTCTTTTCGCTCCAGGTGTGCACTTCCTTCACCTTGCCGATCGCGCCGGACTTGATAAGCTTTACCGCGATCTTGTATTCGCGCCAGGAGTGGATCTGGATGCCCATCTGGGTGGGCAGTTTCTTATCGCGCGCGATTTTCATGAGAGTGCGAATTTCATGGATATCGTGCGCCAGTGGCTTTTGGACGTATACCGGCAGGCCCAGGTGCATGGCGCTGACGGCCTGCGGAGCATGCATGTGGTCCGGAGTGCCGATGCAGGCTGCATCTATCTGCCCGCGTTCCTTGCGCAGCATTTCGCGCCAGTCGGCGTAGACGCGCGCTTCGGGATATTTCTTCTTCACGCGGTCGAGCCGGTCGCCATCGACTTCGGCGACGCAGGCGAGCTTCACCTTCGGGTGAGACGCGATACCGTCGAGGGTGGAAAAAGCCATACCGTTGGCGCCGAACGCGGCCAGGCGGAGCGTACCCGAGGGCGGTTTCGAGAGCATTTCCCGGACGAAAAAAGGCGCGGTGACAGTGGCGGCTGCGGCGTCCCGCAGGAATGTTCGGCGATCGGTAATCACGGGATTATTCTACTGCCCTGTGGAGGCTGCCGGAAAAGACGCAGGCGACGCGGCACCCGGCCACCGGGTGAAATCGACAGAGCCAGGCCGTGGTATATATAAAACGCATATAGTCGATATGTCACGGGTTCTCATCACTTCGATGAGCGACGTTAAGGGCCGTTGATCGGATCGCTCCGACCGCAAAACCGAAGCCAGCAGACTTTAATCCGGCAAGCTGTCAGAGACTCGATTTTCCGTGAGGAAACGGAGCGGACGCGGGAAGCTTATCGGATCCAACCGGATTCCATCGAGGGCTCGGAAAATTGGAACTCCCTGAGGAATGGAAGGAACCGGCGGTGAGTGGCCCGTAAATGCGCTCGAACAGCTTGAGGAAGACTACGCAGACAGAGTACCCTTCCCGAGTCAGGCGGTAGCGGTGGGTTCGTTCTACTTTTTGAACGAGACCTTTGGCCCGGATTTTTGACAGGTCGTAACGCCGAGAGCCGAGCGTGTAGTGTTCGGTGGTCATGCCGCGTGCCTCGGCGACATGGCCGTGCAGTGCCTTGGTCTGGAACTGACTCCCGGCTGCGAGGTTGGCGAAGCGGACCAGGGCGTGCATCACCGCCAACTGCCGTGGGTTGTCGAGTTTGAGTCCGCGAATCCTCTTGCCGTTTGGGCAATACCGTCGGCTCAGACAGCTCCGCGCAATTGGCCGCGGTCGACCAACGTCTCCAGAATGTCCTGCTGCACATCCAGGTAGTTGTCCACTACGGCCGCCATCTTCTGCCGGAGTTGGGGCAGATTCTCGACCGCTTTCTTCACGCCGTAGTCGGCGACATTGTTGCTGGCGGGCTCGGTGCGAAGATCGACATGATCGCGCACGTATTCATTTGATGAACCCGTTGCCGTAATGGCTGCGCATCACGGGATTGGGCAGGTCGGGATCTTCGATAACCGTCTTGATTTCTCCGCGACAGTGTTTGGTTACCTTGGATCCACATTCGCATCTCGCCAAAATGCGGCCGCAAGGTCGTGTCTATCCGTGGACTGAATATGTTCGAAAAGCAATAGTCGGTCGAGAACGCAGCTTGCGCCATATTCACTTCCTCCACATAGGGAGTCAGTACCCGACGCGTTCGTTGAACCACCGGCAGCACTCGCACGAAAACCGTTGGCGCTAGCGGCAGGAATGCCTCCACGTTCGGGCGCTTAAAGCCCAGACCCAGCACCCGCGTGACCCACTACCGGGCTTCCGGCCAGCGCGGAGAAGATCAGGGCGCAGGCCAAAGGCCTACTCCACTGCTCCGCACCGCTGCGCTCCACTCCCCGCTTCCCAATCTGACGCGGACCGTCGCTTCACGCGGCAGCGCTTCGTCCAACAGGAGGTTCGCCTGCCAGACGCCGTCACCCAATGAACTGACGGTGTGGGCCAGCGTAGTTTCGCCATTCAAGTCAATGTGGACGTCAATCGCGCCGAGCATTTCCGCTCCAGATCTGAAGTAACAGACGAGCAATCCCGCACGGCCGATTGCAATCCGCTGATCGCCCGGCGGGTGCAATTCGGCGCTGCATAACTCGGGAGAATCGGAGGGCAAAGAATTGGAGGGAGCGGCGGTCGAGTTGCCCCATTCATCCGACATTTCGAACTCGACCGCGTTGCTGAGCGGACCCCGCAGGGTTCGAAGGCGAACCTGGTGGCGACCCGCCGCAAGTCCGGGCGGGCGCATGCAGTCGGCCTGCCACGCCCCTTTGCCGTTGGCAGTGACAACGAGCGCCTGGGTCCCGAAACCATCCACTTCGACGAACAACGTGTCTGCCGTGAGGTCGGCTTCCGGTGTTTTGAAGTAGCAACAGAGATACTCGTCCTTGAACGGATGGAAGCGCGCGATCTGGGTGCGGTTGTTGATGACGGCATTCAGATGCGGAGCCGCGCCGACGCCCTTTGGCTCGGGCCACCGGCGTCGACAGACTACGGATGCCCGTTGGTTCGTTACGTCTTTCAATTCGGCCTGCGCGAAGCCCGCCGAGCGGCACATGGCGAGCAGCCCTTCCGGCGACGGGCCGCACCAGTTGTCGATCTGTCCGCCCAATTCGGTCCGCTCATAGAATTCCATCACGGCCGGTATGGTTCGCTTCTCCGAAGGGATAACGAACGACTCGATCAGCGCCAGATCGGTGCACAATTCGACCACCTTTTCGAGACCGAGCAAAGGGTGGCGCAGATGGTACAGCACGCCGAAAAACAGAACGATATCGAAGCGGCCAAGCTTCGCCGCCGATAGCTCGCCGACGTCGAGCGTCAGGTATTCCACGCGCGAACCGAGCAAGTCACGGGCTTCGAGAAACGAATTGAGCGCGACGCAATCGACGGCAACGACTTCCGCGCCACGCCGCTCGAATTCGAAGCTGAACCATCCATCCCATGCGCCGATGTCCGAGCACGCGTTTGCCTCGTAAATCAGAGGGCAGTCCAAAATGGCTGAGACGCCATCGCAGATGTTTCACGGTCTGCAGGCCTGGAAGCTCACTACCATCCGGCAATTCGATGGTGTGGTAGCGGAAGCGCGACTGCACGCTCTCCGCCAACTGACGGACGCGATTATCGAAGCCGCGATCACCGGCGGCGATGTTGAGTTTCGCACCTGTTGTCTGGTCGTTGGCCACAGGCTCAGTTTACAGGGCGAAGCCGCATTCGCGCAGGCGGCGATAGACCAGCGCCACGGGCAAGCCGACCACATTTGTGTACTCGCCGTCGATTCGCTCGATCCAGCGCGATGCGATCCCCTGAATAGCGTATGCCCCCGCCTTATCCATCGGCTCACCGGAAGCGGCGTAGTCCGCAATCTCGTCCGGCGTCATCATGCAGAACCAGACGGCTGTCGAGGCGACGTCCAGCGCCAGGCATTTCCCGCGCTGCATCAGGCAGATGCCGGTCAATACTTCGTGGCGCGCCCCGGCAAGGGTCATCAGCATTCGCGCCACATCGGAGGAACTGACGGGTTTGCCCAGGATTTCGGAGCCAACCACGACGGTCGTATCGGCAGCGAGGACGATTTCGGAATCCGAAGCGGCGACGGCGCGGGCTTTTTCTTCGGCCATGCGGAGCACATAATCGCGAGGCCGTTCGGCGGGGCGCGGTGTCTCGTCTATATCGGCGACGCGTACTGCAAACGGAATCCTTGCGGCGGCAAGCAGTTCGGCCCGCCTTGGCGAACGCGATGCGAGAACCAGCGAAGGGCTAGTGAGCACTCGCCCCCGGGTGTTCGCCGTACTTCTTCTCGCCGGCTTCCACCGCTATGGGCAGAGTATTTTGTTTCGGCGGCAGCGGGCAGGTGGCGTAGGCGACGAATGCGCAGGGCGGGTTGTAGGCCTGGTTGAAGTCGAGGACGATGAAACCGCTCTTCGATACGCCATCCTTCGGCGCGTCGGTATCGAGAAAACGGCCGGGGGCGTAGGTGAGGTTGCCGCTGGTGGCGTCCCTGAACATGAATTCGAGGCCGTCGCCATCGATGACCGGTTCGAGTCGCAGGGTCTTGCCATTGATGGTAAATTCGGCGTAACCTGGCGAGGGTTCGTCGTCGGTCATGCCCAGAATGTTGGTTATTTTGAGCTTCTTCGGTTCCCGGTATGCGATCCACTTCGCCTGGACGCGCCATGCCTGCGAGACGGGAAACCACTTGCAGCCGGTGAAATTGTGGCGCGTGGCCGCGCCGGGGTCGCGCATGCGGACGCCGATGCGGTCGCCGCGTTTGATGATTGTGAGGGCGATATTGCCGGCCTGGACGACATCCGGGTGATCTTCGGTGTCTGGCGCGAGAGCGGCGGCGGTCGCAGGCTTGCCGTTGACGGTGATGCCGCTGCCGGCGGGTTCGAGAGTCACAATGCCCGCCCGCATTCGCAGCGATCCGGCCCGTTTGGGCGCGCTCGCAGGCAATACAATATCGGACTGCGGATCGGAGCCGACTGTGGTTGCGCCTTCACGGAGCCAGAACAATCCGGCAACCGCCAGCCAGCCGTTCGGCGCGGTGAGCCCTGCTTCGCGTCTTGCACGAAAGTCGGTTTCTTCCTTCATGAACGCTTCTTTTGTTTGCCGTGGAGCGAACGTTCCGGCAGCCGCGATCAGAGCTGCCGCGATCGCGGCCACCGCAACAATCGACAACGCTCCTCGCAGCGATGCGCCGATGCCGCGCGCCCCATCCCTTGATCCTGAAACGTTAACCGGCATCTATTTCAGCTTTGAGTAATCGGTCGGGTTCATGAAGTAGTTGTCGACGTGGTCGACGATTTTTCCGCTCGCTTCGGATTCCGTTTTCGCTTTGACCCATTCCGGATCGGCCATAAATGCCGCCCAGTTCTTCGTGGCCGCATCTCTGCTCGGATGCTCGAGGATATAGATCAGCAGTTCCGGCGTGTCTTGCGGAACCCAGTACCCGATGCTCTTCATATCGTGCTTATCGAAGATGGAAATGGTGTGGTCGCGGAATCGCCTCTGAAGCGCGTCCAGCCTACCCGGCACCGTGTGATACATACGGAGCTCGTAGACATGATTGGGAGGCTGCGCCTGGGACTGGCCGATAGTGGTGACGCCCAGAGTGAGCAGTACTCCACAGATGAAGGAGATCAGGTGAGAAGGTTTCATATGGGTCCACGATATCGCATTTGCGGGCACGGCGGGAATCGGGTTCATTCGGTTCGGAGTCAGGACTCGAAAACCATCTGCGGTGGAAATGATATTCTTCGAGGAAGAAACTGACAGGTACCTTGCCGACCTCGCGCAACTCCACGATGGCGATCGCGGAAAGGCGGTGATGGATCTGATACGCACTCACCAGCTTTCGGACGAGGACATAGACGAGTTCGAACGTGTTCATCACGGCGAACTGGTTATGCAGCTGGAGCGATCCGACCGGAACTTCCGTGAGGGGAACTGGATTACCCGGTGCGAAGTCAACCGCCGAATCGGCCTGTAACGGTTGGTTTTGGCTAGTGTCATATATTTTGAATTA
>PLEX01000013.1 GCA_003136575.1 Bryobacterales bacterium
GACCACCCGTTCAGCCGGGTCCGCGTTCTCCTTAAGAAACGCGCCGGCTTCCGGTCTCGCTGAGATCGCCGTGGCCATCTGCGACCGCTACACAGGCGTGGGCGCCGATGGCTGGATGCTCGTTGATCGCGCTCCCGGCCCCGATTACGACGCCACCATTCGCCTGTTCAACTCCGATGGAAGCGAGCCGGAATTATCCGGCAACGGCACCCGCTGCGCCGCCGCGCTTCTGGCGCGGGAGCGGCCGGATCAAACCGAGTTCCGCATCCGCACAGGGGCCGGAGTGAAACATCTGCGGCTGATTTCTCAGACCAATGGCGCATTTGAATTCGAGATGAACATGGGCGAAGCCCGCGTCGTGGAACTCCACGCCACAGTTCAAAGTCGCGACGCCGTCATCGTCGATGTCGGCAATCCCCAATGCGTGATGCCCGTGCCGAACTTCGATTTCGATTGGCCTGCCGTCGGAGCCGCCACCGAGCGCGACCCCAGGTTTCCCAACCGCACCAACGTCTCGTTTGTCCGCAGGCTGGACGCCAACTCCATCGACGTGCGTTTCTGGGAACGCGGGGCCGGTTTGACGAATAGTTCGGGCACTGGTTCAACCGGCGCGGCAGCCGCCGCACTGGCCCGGGGACTGGTACTCGATCCGGTGACGGTTCACACTCCGGCTGGTATATTGGTACTGCGTCGCGAAGGAAAAACCCTGTTTCTGACGGGACCGGCAGAAACGATCGCGGAGGGAACTTATTACTCAACTATTAGTGCCTGACACGCTGGAACCCGTCACCGGTTCTGCGGATTCCCAGTACCCGCAAGCATGGGAAGTACTGGCCGAAAAAATCCGCTCCAGGACAGCCAAAGTCGGCGTCGTGGGTCTCGGTTACGTTGGTCTGCCGTTGGCTGTTGAGTACGCCGCGGAAGGGTATTGCGTCACCGGCATCGACCTCAATTCCGGCAAAACCGATCGCGTCAATGCGGGCGACTCTTACGTTGGCGACGTTCCGACGGCGGCGATGGCCCCGCTCGTCAAAGCCGGCCGTCTGAAAGCAACTACCGACTTCTCGGTCCTCGCCCAACTCGACACCGTCAATATCTGCGTGCCAACGCCTCTTCGCAAGACCAAAGACCCGGACATGAGCTATATCGTGGACGCCAGCGAAGAAATCGCCAAATATCTGCACCCCGGCATGCTGATTATTCTCGAATCGACCACCTATCCGGGCACCACCGACGAACTCGTGCGTCCGATTCTGGAACGGGGCGGGCTGAAAGCGGGCGAGGATTTCTTCCTCTGTTTCTCGCCGGAACGCGTCGATCCGGGCAATCCCAAGTTTCAAACCAAGAACATCCCGAAAGTCGTGGGCGGGTATACGACAGCCTGCACCGATATGGGCCGCCTGTTCTATTCCCAGGCGCTCGAACATGTGGTGCCCGTCGCCTCCACCCAGGTTGCGGAAATGGTGAAGCTGCTCGAAAACACCTTCCGCATGATCAACATAGGCCTGGTGAACGAAATCGCCGTGATGTGCGACGGCATGGGGATCAACGTCTGGGAAGTAATCGATGCGGCGGCGACTAAGCCATTTGGTTTCATGCCGTTCTATCCGGGCCCCGGCCTCGGCGGGCACTGCATTCCGATCGACCCGTTCTATCTCTCCTGGAAGACGAAACAGGCCGGAATCGAAGCCAGGTTTATTGAACTGGCAGGCTATGTCAACGGCAACATGCCGCATTTCGTTGTCGACAAGGTGCAAAACGCCCTCAACGACGTTTCAAAGCCGATCAAGGGTTCGCACATTCACATCCTCGGCGTCGCTTATAAGCGCGATATCGACGACGTTCGCGAATCCCCGGCGCTCGACATCATTCACCTCCTGCAAAAGCGGGGTGCCATAATTTCCTACTCCGACCCGTATGTTCCCGAAATCACTGTGGACGGCGGAAAGCTGGTGACTGGCGGCGAGAAAGAGCTCACCGAAGCCGATTGCGTGCTGGTCGTCACCGACCATAAGGCCTTCGATTACAAATCTTTACCCGCCAGGGCGAGGCTGATCGTCGACACCAGGAACGCCCTGAAGGGCCTGAAGGCGCCGAACGTCGTCCGTCTGTAATCCGTAGCACAAAAAACGCGGAAAGTCGTTGACTTTGGTGTGGGACGGACGCATGATCTATATAGAGGCGTAATCCATGTCCACCAGCCGTCGTGTCCTTGCATCAGCAGCGCTCTTTGCAGTCGGTTCAGTGGTTTGCGTCGCGCAGAACATCGCGCCTGCGCATTCCGGCACGGTCCATTATTTCGAGGGCGACGTCACAGTCGATGGCGTCAAGGTTGTGGCGCAGGTCGCCAGGTTTACAGAACTACAGGAACAGGCCACTCTCCACACGGGCATGGGCCGTGCGGAAATCCTCCTCACCCCCGGTGTTGTGCTGCGCGTTGGCGAAAATACCTCCGTCAAGATGCTCGACAATCGGCTGATGAGCACTCGCGTCGAGTTCCTCTCCGGTTCGGCGATGCTCGAAGCGGTTGACGCGGGAAATTCGGTCAAAGATCCGGCGGTCACAATCGTTTATAAGGATTTTGAAGCCCAGTCTGTTCACAACGGTATTTTCGAACTCACGTCTCAGCCGGAACAGTTGCGGGTTTTCAAGGGTGAGGCCAAGGTCGTCGGCAGCGGGACTTCCGTCAATGTGAAGGATGGCAATGTCGTCGACCTCGCGTCGACCATGGCGACAGCGAAGTTCGACGCCAAAGATGGTGACGACCTTTACCTCTGGTCCCGTGATCGGTCGGCGTACCTGGCGGCTGGCAATATGGCTTCCGCCCGCGCACTGGGTAACTCCGGATATGGAAACGGCTTGGCGTATGCCGGCGGATCCGGATGTGGTAACGGTCTCGGTTACGGCAGCGGCTTGGCCTACGGACCCGGCATGGCTTACGGCTCGGGCGTCGCGTACGGCGGCGGAGTCCCGTATGCCGGCTGGAATCCGAATATGTGGCGTGGCTTCAACGGCGGCTGGTATTACAATCAGTGCCTGAATATGTATTCGTACATGCCTTTCGCGGGCACGATGTACGGCCCATTCGGCTACGGTCTGTACAATCCGGTCACCATCGCCTACGTTTACGCTCCCGGTTACTTCTGGACTGGCGCCGGCGGTTCAAGGACTGGTTCCACGACTGGCTTGCCGTTGCCGACACTTGCGACTTCGGGTAGTCCCACAAAGCCTGTGCTGCCCCGTCTGGGAACCACGGCTACGTCGGCTCCCACCCTGAGTTTGTCTGCGCGTTCGACGGCCTCCCGTTCGGCTCTTCTTGCCGAGCGTTCGACGGTAACATCCGCCGGATCGTTGTCTTCTTCGAGCGCATTGAGTACCGTCAGTGCGCGTTCCGCGACAGTATCCGCTCCCGCGATGTCGGCCGCACCGGCCCGCGCTGCCGGTGGCAGGCGTTAATCGCCTCTGAGGCTGATTCGGTCCGTCGTGATATCCTGAGCTTTCGCCGTGCTTCTGTGCGTGCGCGACGCTTCCCAACTGGAGAGATGGCCGAGTGGTTGAAGGCGCACNNCGCACGCTTGGAAAGCGTGTTTAGGGGAAACTCTAACGTGGGTTCGAATCCCACTCTCTCCGCCATTTTATTTCAATCCATGGACGCAAGACCGATTATCATGACGGTTATCTTTCAGGCCCGCCCTGGAAAAGAGACGGAGTTGAGGGAGGCATTGACCGAAGTTCTCAACCCGACCCGGCTGGAGGATGGATGTCTGTTTTACGACCTCCACGTCGCGGCCGACGATCCGTCGAAATTCCTGTTCCACGAGAGCTGGGCGAGCAACGCGCATCACGAAGCTCACGACCGAACGCCGCACATTCAGCGATTGCGGACGCGGATCAAAGAACTCTCCCTCCCTCCAATCAAGGCGTGGTGGGAAAAGATCGCCTGACGGTTGGGTAGGGCGGTTCCCCGGAGCCGCCGCGGACGCCCTGTCCGCGTGCTGACGGGCTGGCCAGCGAGCTGGCTACCGGCAACGGCACACGCTCCGAACGACCTCAACAAACATCGCCGGGCTGCGCAGCCTTCTCCACGATTGCCGCCCGGGGACTAGCCGAAAGACGAGTCAAACTATGCAATCGCAAGGCATAATCCCAAATACCCACTTCGCCCGGTGAATGATGGCCCAAACCGGACGGCAACGGACGACAGGATTGGATAGCTGTCAGCCATTTGGAAAATGGGTGATGTTCTCGGCGACGTCGAACAGCCACGATGGCACCGCGATAACCGCAGAGCCAGGCCCACCCCGAGGTCGGGGGAAAGGCGGTCAGCAGGAGCGAGGCAGTCGTCAGGCGATCTGCGGTGTCCAGCTCGGGAAATACTCGTCTAATACCTTGTGCGGCAGCTTCGTCGCAACGTTCGCAAAGATCGGCGCCTTGGCCATCGAACCAGGATATCCAAAGAACAAGCGGCGGAGCGGCAAGCCATTTCAACCATACGGCCTCGTTAATAACCATGCGACGCTGTGTTTTGACTCGATTTTCGGTAGTGGGTCAGTTTGAACTTGACACTTTCGCCGCGCGGGTCGCTTTCGGCTCAATCGCCTGGAGCAATCCGATTACCTCGTCCACGCTCCACACATGGTCTGCGATCCCAGCTTTGACGGCGGGTGTCGTCTTTAGCGTTTGGTGAACGCGCCCGAAGTTGTACCACATGAAATAGAGCCCGACCGCTGCCGCGTGGTTCTCAACCTTTTTTGAAAAAGCATTGGTCAGCCGCGTGAACCGGCGCATCGACATGCGCATGGATAGGTTCTGGCGCTCCACGTACGACGTGTTGATGTGGTCTGGATCGGGTCGGCCTGTGATCGTGTGCGATTCGCAGGATGTGCAGATAGCGGGGCTGTAACGCTTTTCGCCCTGTGGGTCGATGCCGTAGACCTTCACCAGCTGCGCGTAGTCGATCTCGTTACCGAAGGCATTGTTAACGGCCTGGATATAGACCTTCAAACCATCGCTCGTCAGTTGAATGCGATTGGAGAGGCGCGGCGCAAGGTCTTCCATGAAGTCGCGGGCCGCGTTAGCATCACGCGCCCCGAGCATGAAGCACGGCACCAGCTTTGTATCGGCGTCAATCGCCGTCCATGTCCACACGTCGCCAGCATAGCCGCCATCGTCGAAATGATGAGGCTTCACGTTCTTCGCCTTCGCACCGACAAACTGCCAGATTTCGTCAACCTGAATCCGCTGACACGATAGGTTCCGCATATTGGAGTCCATGTACTCGGTGCAGACCGTGCCGAGTTCCACCAGCAGTTTGACCACGGTATTCTTGCTGGCACCGGTCATCCTAACTGTCGAGCGGATCGAACAACCCTCCACCAGACACCGAACGATTGCGGCGCGTTTATTGGTATCGAGCCGGTTCATACTGACTATTATGCTTGATCTGTCATGAATAGTCAACAACGAAGTGTTTTTGTTCGCCTTAGTATCGCCCCTTTGATTCGTAAGTGGTGACGCTGCAATAACTTACGTAAGTCCTTTATTTTTAGTCGGTTATATGTTAAGATTCTTGCGTGAATGGTGGCCCCACGACTTCTGAACCGATTTCAGCCGATATTATTGCAGCTCTTGAGCAATTGGGCTACAGGGGACCGCGCCTTGAAATGAACTATGCATTCCCTGATTGGTTTGCAAGAGGAAAAGTTAGAACGCTGTATGCGGCCGCATTCGCCCAGACGCCTGTGTCCTATGAGACCGCCTGTATTGGAGTAGCGCAGGCAAACGGACTTTGTGGGAAAGCGCTCGTCAATAGTCTTCGCGCATTGGGCGCTCCGGTCCTGCTTGAAATCGATGGGGTTGATATCAATGAATGGGCAGTCTCGCCGAACGAAGACAGTCATATTTTACTCGGTAGGTATTCAGCGAGTCAACTTCCAAATCTCGTTGCCGACCGCGCCAAAGACTGGACTCCTGAGTCCATGCTTCGCGCAAAGAACATTGGTTCGTTTCGGTGGAACCAGCAACTCGCGCTTTTTTCTGGGTTGATCCCCGAACTCGAAGAGCGCATTCAGGTCGCGCTGGACCCACTTCTGCGCGAAACCTTGTCTCAAACTCGTGCCGCTTATCTGGATTCAACGGGCCGCGCACCAGATCCGCGCCATCTCTTTAAACTTGTGTTCTGGGTGCTCACTGCAAAAGTGTTTCGAGATCGCGGCATCAACGGATTCGCCTCGCTAGGCGGGGATGCGGAGACCATTCTTTCTACAGTTGCCAAACACTATCGGACCAATACCCCTCGACTATTAAACAAGGAAGCGCGGCAAGCCGCTGCGGTTGGCGTCTGGCGAGATCTCGATTTCCGTAATCTCTCAGTAGAAGTCTTGGCGCAGATTTGGTCTAAGACCTTGGTAGATCGGGATACAAGAAAACGTCTGGGCATTCATCGAACACCACGCGCAATTGTCCGATACATCGTAGAACGAATCATCCCTTTCACTCAGGACGGCGACGAAGATCGGATCGTTTTCGAGCCGTGTTCAGGAAGCGCTGCATTTTTAATCGGCGCACTGAACTACTTAAGGCCGAACCTTGGGCTTGCAGCCCCTTCGGAACGTCACAAATTTTTCGTGAAACATCTCGCCGGTATGGAGTTCGATCCATTTGCTGTCGAAATAAGTTCGCTTGCTTTGACACTTGCTGATTTCCCGAATCCGAACGGCTGGAATATTCAAGAGGCCGACGTGTTTTCTACAAATGCAATGACAGACTCTTTGCGAAAGTCTGGCGTGGTGCTATGCAATCCCCCTTTCGAGCCTTTGAGGGACGACGAGAGGGCGAAATATCATTCTGCGGAGATCAGGAAGCCAGCGGAATTGATTCGTCGCGTATTAGCTGATCTTCATCCATCTGGCGTTTTGGGGTTTGTATTGCCATATATTGCCGTGGACGGAAGGGAGTACGCCAAGACCAGAAAATTGCTCGCTGAAAGGTTCGCCTCAATTGAGATAACCGTCCTTCCTGAACGCTCTTTCGAGGAAGCCGAGACGGACATAGCCGTTCTTATAGCTAAAGATCCGATACCTCATTCCGCAACGAAGGTTTCGTTTAGTCGTGTCAACGACAGTGAGCAAGACTGGAATAGGTTTAGGCGCGATCAGGGCGTCGCGAGCACCCACGAAGAACAGTTCACTGCGGAAAGCGCCAGCAAAGGACTAAATCTAGCTGATCTTCCGCAGGTCTGGAGTTTTTTGTCATCGCATCACCGACTAGGAGAGATCGCTGAAATTCACCGTGGAGTAGAGTGGAATTCTCACATAACTCCTAACTTACATATCCGCAACGCTCCATCGGAGGGCTACATGCTTGGCGTTCCGCCTCGTTCCAAGTTCAATGCCTTTCAGACTCCACTCTTAAAGTACCTGAACGTCGATCCGAACGAGCAGAGGCGAAACTCATGGCGGTATCCATGGACGAAACCCAAAGCAATTCTTCCGAAGGCCAGGGTTTCTAGGGGACGGTGGCGTATGGTCGCTTTTGCTGATCGTGTTGGCGTCACATGCCACCATACGTTCTACGGAGTGTGGCCAAAATCCGATGACTTAGATGAGGTGATGTTGGCGGCATTGCTAAACTCCCCAGTTGCCAATGCTTTCGTCGCAACGCGTGAGGGCAGCCGAGACATTACCGCAGAGATACTTAGACTTATTCCTGTGCCAAGGTTCTCACGGGTCGAAACCGAGAGAGTTCATGATCTCGTTCGTCGGTACGAACAATCAATAAATACTATTGCTCTGGATAGCCCCGAAGATGCAGAGGTACTTCTGAAACAGATCGATGCTACCGTTCTTGGCGCATACCACATGCCGCCTCGCATTGAGCGGGCTTTACTGGACTACTTTAATGACAACGAGCGGAAGGTTAGCCATTCGTTCCATAACTATTTTCCGGCTACCTTGGACGTTTTTGTCAATCTGTCCGAGTTCATTGACGAAAGATTCTCTCGAACGACAATTGGCGAGGTTCTGAAGAGGTCAGAATCTCGATAAGGAGTAGTTGAGATTGCCAGGATATCTACTCGATACAAATCACATATCCGCGTGGGAAGTGCAACACCCGGTCCTTATGGGGCGTTTTCGTGCAAGCCCGCCCGAAAACATCCTTTGGGTATGTCCGATTTCTCTCGGAGAAGTTGAGTGGGGACTTCGGGTTACTGCAACAACTGATCCGCAGCGGCGTGCGGCGAGCCGACAATTTGTCGAAGACAATGTCTTGGATTTCGTAAGATCTATTGAGACGACGACGAGAGACAGTTATGCCGAGATTATGGAGCGGATTTGGCGACAGCACCCTCCTGGAAACGCAGGTATCCCCACGCAGCAGCATCTGAGTACTCTTCGGGTGGACGTGAATGATGTGTGGATTGCCGCAGTAGCACTGGAGCACGGACTAATACTCTTGACGACTGATCGCATGGAAACGATACGGGCTTGTGTCCCAGAACTCACCGTTGAAAACTGGCTCACATAGGCAATTTACTTATTCCAGCGAGCCTGTGCTGCTTTCTTCGCGATGGCCGACCGTTTACGGGGTGATAGCGCCGCCGCTCGCGCTGCCCCGCCCTTAGCGCCGCCGAGTTTACCCAGTGCAACCGCTGCCGGGTTCTTGCCCGCGTGAGGGTCCGGTAGTGGCGATCCGTCCCACTGTTCGCCGATGGCCTGTTCCACTGCACGCAGGGCTGTTCTGGTGAAATCATGGTCTTTGCTTGAGCGGGTTGGCATGATACGATTGTGACACACTTCTGGAGGCAAGCGATGAATGAAGTCATTGGCTGGATATCGTTTGTGGTCGGCATTGCCTCATTGGCGTTCAGCCTCTGGCAACATCACGTCTATTCGCGCCGCATCGATTCCCTTCGAAGTTCGCTGAGAGCATGGTGGGGGTGGGCTCACTCCATCCGAGGTTCAATAGATCCGGAAGGTATAAACAAAGCCGGGCTCCACTCACTGATCGGATCTCTTTATAACCTGTGTGCAGACATTCGAACGGCGAGCGTGGCGCTTGGATGCCCAGATCCAGAGGAAGAGTCTGAAAGACCAGAAATGACTCTCAGGCGGAAGCGGAATCTCGAATCGCTAGAACATGAGCGAGAGCTGATTGAGCGAGAGCGGGAACTCGGCAAAACGAAACATTCAAACTGACCCACTACTCGATTTTCGGGAGTCCATCCAGGCCGTTGCTGTCGATCTTAGAACTATATCTTTCCTGTTTTCAGTAGCTTGCAATTTCCTATAGCAATTTCCCTCCATACCGCCTGCTACTTTCTGGTCATGAAGAGCAAAAACTACCCATCAGACGATTCCCTGCCGGAGCAACCAGCGGACAACCTGATCGC
>PLEX01000234.1 GCA_003136575.1 Bryobacterales bacterium
TTGTTGCGAAGGTAGGGCTAGTAGCATCCTGGAAGCCAGCCTGTATGCAAACACGGCTAACGCCGCCAGTGCTGCCGCACAGTACGGGAATCTGACCATTGGGCAGTTTCAGGCCCAGAATCCGGGTACCGTAGCCCAGTCACAACTGAATGGAAACACGGTTTACATCAATCCGTCCCTGATCAACCCGGGCAATTTCTACCAAAATCTTGGGACAATGCTGCACGAGATTCTTCACAACGTCACCGGGCTGACAGACGGCGATATTCAGAGCGCCCTCGGATTGGGTGGAGGAGTTTCAAACAACATCACACAGCGGCTTATCAAGGATTGCTTCTGAGAACGGGGGATACATGCTGAAGAATGCGCTTGCAGGAATCCTTCTGCCAATTCTGCTCCAGTCTCAAGCCGCAACCCAGCACGGGCCAAAGCCAACCGACGTGGATTCAGTGGCACGGGTTGAGATCATAGCCTTCGAGTCGAAAGGGCGGTTCCTCGGGCCCCCGAATGTGAGTATCTTCGAGTCAGCCGACCATGAGAATCTGGCAAGTAGGTTCCGAGACGGAGTGGCGACAGGTATCCCGTACGGGGTTTATCGGATCGAGGCACGTCTACCTGCATACTTTTCAGATGTCAGGTACCTCAGAGTTTATCAAGCGAAGGTAACAGTCGTCTTGGGCCTGAGATTCGGAGAGGAACTTCCCCAGGTTCCTCCCAGCCTCGGCGGTCGCATCACCGGACTCTCCGCGCCGCTGGGCAGGATCTTCGTAAAGCTTATTGGGGTTTACGAGAACGTGGCGGTTGAGTCGGAAATCAGCAGTGATGGCAGCTTCGAGCTTGGTGGATTGTCGCCCGGCAGGTTCCTGCTCTTGGTCGTCGGGGAAAAGGGGGTCGTTGCCAGCCGAGCTTTGACGATCCCGTACACAGGACCACCACTGGAAATCGAAGTCAAGGATGACCATCCGTGACCAATCTACGTGTACGACGGCGCTTGTACTCGGCAACGTCGGACGGCGTAGTTCAGCGATATTATGCGAGTTCATACGGCAGATTCAATACGCCGGACCCGTACCAAGCCGCTGCGAACGGTGCCAACGATCCGAGCACGCCGCAGAGCTGGAACAAGTATGCTTACGTCTTAGGAGATCCGGTCAACGCCATCGATCCGCGTGGAACGTTCGAGGTATGCTGCGGCGGCGAAGACGATGGATTTGGCGACTGCGGGGGCGACGACTGGGGCGGCGGGGCTGGTATTTGGTACGACCAGCCGCCAAGCGGGGGCAACGGCGTGTATAACGGACCCGGTGGATCATCGACGTCGCCACCGCCGACTCCGTGTGATTTTTCTGCCCAGACGCTCCTCGGCTACATGCAAAGCACACCTGCTTACGTGAACGGACAGCCAAGCTCCAAGCCGTTTGCCACGCTTGCTAATGCGGCTGCCATTATGGCCGATGCTGTTGCCGACAACGTCGATCCGCGCCTTCTTGTTGCGATTTCGTTCCTCGAATCTAAGTGGGGTGGATCCAGCGGGTCGCAGCGTACCGATAATGCCTTCGGACTTATGAGCAACGGCCAACTGATCAACTTCACGTCCAGCGGCGGCTGGGCGGCCGGAATCGTTCTGGCTGCGAGTACACTGGAGACGCACATCAGCAACGGCCAGACCAGCGTTAGCAGTCTCTACAGCGGCAATCCTGGGGCGTACTGCGTAGGCACGGGTTGCAACGGCGACGTTGTGGCGAACAAGCTGACGGCACTCGGGGGAAACGTCAATTCGCTGGCCTCTCCGTGTTATCAGGGCAGCGACGGGCAGTTCTACGAAAAGCCATGAGAAGCCGCGCCAGAAGATCTGTTCGAGCGGCCATTCTGCTGGTGGCTGTCGCGTGCTGTTTGGGTCGATCTGCCCCATCGATCTCACGACAGCAGGTCCGAATGGCTACGTATTCGGTCTCGCTTCCGGGCAACTGGTGGTTTCACAAGAACGAGTCGCTCGACCAGATACAGATCTGCAGTATTGGAAGCGGCAAGTGTACCGGTACCGGAGGCGGATTTCCCCTGGCAGGAGCTCTGTTCATTACGTTGACGCCAGTGGACAATCTTCCTGATCATCAGCAATATACGGCTGTCGGCGACATTGTTTCGACGATTCCGCACGCTGGAATGCCAGCACCTGCCGTAAGTCGTGTGGAACTGGGATCAGGCGGTGGCTCAAGAGAGTGCCAGGTTGCGCGATCTCTTCTGTTCGACGCCTTGTGGGATGATGTCTACGGTCTCAGCGTTAACGGACGCCTTTTCCGCGTCTGGGCACAATACAATCGAAACCCTAAGATGGACGCGGCCAACCGCATTAAAGTCGTCGGCATCCTGTCTTCCGTCTCGGTGCATACCGAGAGATGACGCTCGATTACGCGGATCAGCGATATTATGCGTCCAACTATGGAAGGTTCAATACCGTCGATCCGTTGCAGTCCAGCGCCAAGCCGAACAATCCCGGCAGTTGGAACCGGTATGCGTACGTCGGCGGCGATCCGGTCAATCTGCTCGATCCTCGGGGAATGGAGCAGTCTGGCTGCGGCTCGGATTGGGTGAGTGATCCCTCGCTTGCCGCGCCGTGCTGTCTTCCCGGCAGTTCGTTCGCGCCTGACCCGTCGGTGAGCGCGGCTTGTTACACAGGGAGCGGGTACGATGAGGAAGACGATGATTCGTCGGGCGACAGTTCGGCGCCGCCTCCGTGCGATGCTGCCGTTGGGCTGACGGCTGACCAAACGAAGGCCGTAGAGACAGTCATGGGAGAGAATTCCTACTGGCTGCTTGGGCATCAGTCCTACTTGCCGGGTAACACATTTGGCGCCCCGTCCGGACCCACAATCACCACATCGATGGTCTATACCGAAGACGTGGACATGTTCAGCGTGTTTGTTAACCGAACCCAGAGTTCTCAGTTTCCCGGAATCACAATCGGGGCCGTAGCGTCCCAAAAAGGCCAGTTCTTAGCCTATTCAAATGGAACAGGTTTGGCAAAATTCAATGGCGCGGTTAGCTCGACGTCGGGCTCTTCTCCCTGCAACGATCTGACGGACGTCATTAAGGCAATGAATTTTGTTCTGGCGAAGGGATCGCAGCTCGCTTCCAACTATCTGTATTGGAAAGGTATAGTGCAGCCGGGTCGCCATCTGCACCCTGCTCGTGCTGGAGATATCTATGTTGCGGGCACCGTTTTCGAGACCAGCAATTAACATGAGCCGCCTCTCCGTCGTAATTTTCCTGGCGGCGGTATTCTCATCCAGTCCCTTGGAGAGCCAGCGTCGCGTGCCCCGGTTTGAGGACTATCCGGTGGCCACGACTTACCGAGGCGAATCGAGGCCGCCGAATGTCAGCGGGATGGACGAGTTTGAAGTTCATAGTTGCTTCGGTGATGATCCGGCCGCCTATGCGAACAAGCAGCCGAACTTTGCGGGTCACTACATCGTGCAAAGTTGCTCGTGCGGAACTGGCTGCCACTCGGTGGTCCTGTGGGACGCAGCTACCGGGAGGACAATTGGGGGCGGTCTTCCTTTCGGAGCTATCAATGTTGGTCCGTTCAGCGGGAACGGTAACGAGGCTCAGATTCTTTATGGGGGCGAGCAGTACGGACCCGAGAGCACCCTTATGATTGTCGATGGCTGCCTATCAGAGTCCTGCGACTGTGCGACTCGTTATTACAACTTCGCTCGGGGACAGTTCAGATTGATCTTGACGCAGTCTGTTCGGCTACCACGCGGGTGTTCGACACGAGGCCCGGCGCTGCGGCCGTGAGATGCTACTTGCGCCCAATTGTGCCGATCAGCGATATTATGCTTCCAACTATGGCCGGTTTAATACGCCGGATCCGTATCGGGCCAGTGCAAACGGCGCTAATAACCCCAGCGATCCTGTGAGTTGGAACAGATATGCGTATACTGGTGGCGATCCTGTAAACCGGAACGATTCGCGAGGGTTGATGTGGACAATTTGCTCGGGATTTGAGGGCAGCGCGGGTGGCGGGGGCGGCAGCGGCACGTCGCCTCCGCCCCCGCCGTGCGACCAAGTCCTCACGGCGGACATAACGTCATACCTGGCGAGCTACGACGGTGGAGTGTCGCCATTAAACACTACCGCGAACATCCAGACGTTGGTCACCGTTGGGATGAACGATGATGTGGACCCTCGCTTCATCGTTGCGCTGGCGGTCGCCGAAACTCAAGCTGGCATAAATATGAATTGGGGGCCGTTTAACGCGTGGGATATCCGAGTGCGCAATCCGAGCTACAGCGGCCCACATAAGCAACCGCCTTATACGAGTTGGACGCAGTCCATCAACGGGATTACTGGCTTGATCGCGGGTTCCCAGTACTTCGGCAGTGGGTTAAATACTACGGCCAAGATTTATCCGGTATTTCAGGGTCCGGCTTATCAGACTGGGCTCGATAACCTCAACACCGCACTTGGGCAAATGCATGGAAACCAGATCGCGCTTACAGATCCATGCAACCCGGGCAACTTTCGAGCGCCAAACCAGTGAGAACCGAGGGCGTTGGCTGTGGGTTCGGGAGTAGTGTGCTGGCAGCGTTTCTTTTTTCGGCATGCGTGCTTGCCATTGCGTGGAGTCAGCAGGTTCCGAGTGGACAAACGCCGTTCGTAAGCACGGCTGGCGGCTACGTCGTCGATTATCCGTCCGATTGGCATAGGTTTCCGCCCGGGAGCCTTCCCACTCTGGACATCTATAATTTCCCGTTTTCACGTGCCGGCGGGGGTGTTTTACCGGACGGAGGTGCGTCGATCGCTCTAGTGCCAGCACCTGAGAGAGTCGCATCGATCGAGGACTGGATCAAAGCCGACGGCGGGTTGAGGGAGGAAAAAGCCAGAAGCACAATCTCTTTGGTGAGGCCGAGTTCGAGGGAGCCGTTGCGCGTCGTCGAGGTTGTCTCGCTGACCGGTGAGGGCATGGAGAACGTGGACTGCTACTTCGAGATACCCGGTCGCCTTCTTGTTGGTCGCCTCTCTTATTGGCCGGATGATCCAAGGGCGAAGGAGTACCGGGAGTTATTGCACAGGATAATCCAGAGCGCTCGCCCGCTGGTAAGGTAGGTGCTCGGGCGAGGGCCTGATTCGCTGTAGTTCGATGGTTTTCAGGCTACGAGCGCGGCAACGGAAATGCCATACCCGCGTTTCGCACTGTTGCTTGCCCATAGGTAAGCAGAGCCGGGCAGGACGGGTCCTGGCCGATAACATGAATTCCGAATTATCGATGCGGCCAACCGGATGACGAGCATGCAGTATCCGCAGTATTCATCGGTGTTCGATTACATGACGGA
>PLEX01000022.1 GCA_003136575.1 Bryobacterales bacterium
AGGCCGTCCCTGCGAAGGGCTCCGGCCGTTGTTCTCTGACAACCGAATACCTTTGCGGCCTCGTCGGCGAGCCCGAAATCCAGGGGGGCGATTCGGGGGGCTGCATCCCCGAACTACCGACATTTTCAGCCGCTTGGGGCGGGCCGCGCGGGGCGCTTAGTCATCACTTCCATAAATACACGCACGTATTATATGGCTTGAAAAGTTCGCTAACGTATGGCAATCTGAGCGGGGGTATTCACATTGCCACGTTTGAGCCCATATTCAATAGACCTGTCCGAGCAGGAAGAGCGCGAGCTGCTCCGGCGGGCCGCGAAATATACGTTGCCGTATTTTGATGTCATGCGCGCCAAGGTGGTGCTTCTCGCTGCCGAGGGCCTGTCNNCCTGTCCAATGACCGGATAGCCGCCCGCCTCGATACCCGTCGCGAAGTAGTCAGCATGCGGAGAAAGCGCTTCTTCGAAGAACGAATCGCCGGACTGGACGAGCGCTCCCGCCCGGGCCGTCCCCGGGTTTTTCCCCCAGAACTGGTCGCTCAGGTTAAGGCGCTCGCCTGCGAGTTGCCGGCTACGCACGGCGTTCCGCTCTCCCACTGGAATACTCCCGACATCGCCCGTCGGGTTTGCAATGCCGGTTTGGTTGCCACTATCTCGGGCAGCACGATTTGGCGGTGGCTCCATCAAAACGCCATCCGCCCCTGGTACCACCGCAGCTGGATCTTCCCCCGCGACCCTGCCTTCGCCGTCAAGGCCAGCCGGATCCTGGATCTGTATGAGCGCTCCTGGAACGGTAAACCCCTCAAAAACGATGAATTTGTCATCTCGGCCGACGAGAAGACCAGCATCCAGGCCCGACGCCGCAAGCATCCCACTTTGCCCCCTGCGCCGAAGCGCGCGATGCGCGTCGAAAATGAGTATAGCCGCTGCGGAGCCTGGGCCTACATCGCAGCTCTCGACGTTCATCGTGCCCGTGTCTTCGGCCGCTGCGAAACCACCACTGGCAGCGCCCCCTTTGATCGTCTGGTTGAGCAAGTCATGACACGCCCACCCTACAACGATGCCCGGCGTGTCTTTTGGATCGTCGACAACGGGAGTTCGCACCCGCGGCAAGGCCTCCGTCGCCAGACTCAAGCAGCAATTCCCGCCCCTCACCCTCGTTCATGGTCCAGTTCATGCCAGTTGGCTCAATCAGGTCGAGATCTACTTCTCTATCGTCCAGCGAAAGGTCCTCACCCCGAACAACTTCACCGGCCTCGACCAACTCGCGGAACGCCTGCTCGACTTCCAGTACTACTGGGAAGCGACGGCGAAACCTTTTGAATGGAAGTTCACCAAAGCCGATCTTGCGACCCTCCTCGCCAAGTTGTCGTCCCACGAAAAAGTGGTTGCCTGACCGTCCAATAATACGTTAGTGAACTTCTGAACTGGAGCACTAAGGATGACATCCGAATAGCCTGCCGTCGCGGCCATGGCATTTGTGCCGATTTCGCGCGCTGTATCTTCACCGCCGGGCGCCGCCGGACAAATCTCTGTTCAGTGGCTGCGTCTTGTATGTTTACGGCAGCGGGCGTACCGGATTCTCACGTAGCGGTGACCGCGCCCGACAGTTTTTTCTTGTTCGTCTTAACCGATTCATGAGATGATCGTCTCGTGAATTCAACGCGCCATAGATCGCGGCCTTGCATTATCAATGGCGTAATATTTTCTTTGTCTGAAATTTAAGAGGATTGTCACTATGATGAATCGAAAAGTAATCAATCGCACGTTGACGCCGGCGGGTGTGGTTATACTGGTCGCAAGCGGCCTGCTGGCATCCGGACTGAGCGCACAAACCATCACTTCGGTGCAGAACCCCGCGAGTAACATACTTGCGGGTTTGCCCAACTACGGCATCGCGGAAGGGTCGATATTTGTGATCTACGGCAGTGGCCTGGGGCCCACCACAATCGACGTCGCTCCCACGCTGCCGTTCGGCACGTCACTCGCGGGAACTTCCATAAAAGTAGCGGCGGGAGGGCAATCCTACAGCGCCTTTATGGTCTACACGCTGAACAGCCAGATCGCCGCGGTCATGCCCTCCAACGTGCCCGCGGGCAGTGCTACGGTGCAGGTTACGTATAACGGTACGCCCGGCGCGGCCTTCACTACGACCATTGTTACCAGCAACTTCGGCATCTCGACCGTTAATCAGACGGGCACCGGAGCCGCAGTTATCACTACCGGGTCGTACGCGCTTATCACCCAGACGAATTCGGCAGTCCCTGGATTGACCTACACCATGTGGGGCACGGGACTGGGGCCAGATGCGGCCGCCGATAACAACGTCGCCCCAGGCGCCATCGCGACACCTGTTCAGGTCTGGGTCGGGGGCGTGCAGGCGAACGTCTCGTACAGCGGCCGGTCCAGCGGAGTGGGACTCGACCAAATCAACTTCACGGTTCCGTCCGGCCTCTCGGGCTGTAACGTTTCGCTGGTAGTGCAGACGAATGCGGTGGTCAGCAATATAACCACGATTCCGGTTGCGGCCAACGGGGGAGCATGTTCCGATCCGCAGAACCCGACAACGGCGGCGATAAACAGTGCGTTAGCTAACGGAAGCGCGTCGATCGGCGAGATTTTTCTGGAACAACTGAACCTCAACCTTTCGCTCGACGGGTTCACATCGGCCAGCGCGTCCGCAGTCGCGGGCGCTGCCTTTGAGAGCTACACACCGACCCAGTATTCGTATGTAGGCCCATCCGCGTCGAATCCTGCCACCACAGCTTCCTATGGAAGTTGCACGGTTGTCAGTACGGTCGCATCGTTGACCTCGACGGGCGGTTCGTCAACCGCCCTGCCAGCCTCATTGTTGCCTACGGGCCTCGACGCGGGTTCGATCACTCTGNNGCCACCGGAAGCTATGAAGCCACGTTGTCGTCGCTTTCAGCCGGGAGCTATACGATTACGGGGAGCGGCGGCGCCAATGTCGGCGCGTTTACTACCAGCCTTGCAGTGCCGGCACCCATCGCATGGACCAATCAGTCTGCCGTCGCCGCCGGACCGATTGTTCGGTCCCAGGGACAGGAGATCACATGGAGCGGTGGCGCTGCCAACAGCTACACGGCTATCAGCGGAGCCTCGGTGGTGATCGGTGCACTGACCGAGATTACCGTCACCTTCTACTGCACGGCACAGACCTCGGCTGGCCAGTTTACGATTCCGCCTTCCGTACTGCTGGCTCTTCCGGTAAGCAGTACGTCGAGTACCGCCATTAATTTCCTGTCCGTTGGCAGCACGACGAACCTGGCAACTTTCACGGCTCCTGGCATCAACGCAGGATACATTTTCGCAGCCAGCGTCAACGAAACGACCGTAACTTACCAATAGATCGCGGCATGGCCGACTAAACCGGAGATCGTCGGCTGCGTGTCGGACGTCTCTCCCGAGGGTGCGCCGGTGAAGGGAGCGCCGCCGCGCGGCCCGCGCACGCNNGGCGACCTGTTCATCGCGCTGCGTGAAGGCAACGCAATTTATCGCGTGGATGCCAGGACGCAGACATTGCACCGCGTGGCGGGAACCGGCGAGCAGGGCTATACGGGCGACGGAGGACCCGCGCTCGAAGCGAAGCTTTCGGGGCCGAAGGGCCTGACCTACGGTGAAGGCGACAACCTCT
>PLEX01000231.1 GCA_003136575.1 Bryobacterales bacterium
CCGAAGACTTTATTCGCATAGTAACCCTGGCGGAATTCAAGATTCGCCTGCATGCCATTATTCAGCGTCACCTTAACCCTGCGGAACTTGCCGTCGGGTGCGTCGTTGGTCGTGTAGTAGCCGATGATGTAGTAACTGCTGATCGACTTTTCGGCATTGATAATTCCCTGCCCCAGGTCGTTGAAATCGAGCATGGCTTTGCCGCCCGTATCCGCGGCCAGCGTATAGAGCGTATCCTGCGATTTCGCGAAATTCGCCTGCATCGCCTGCGACGCCGCGCCCGTGTACATACCGGCGTTGCCCTGCGAACCCTGCGCGGCAAATCCCAGCGGCGGCGTCGCGGTCAGGCCGCGGGCGTCGATTGGCCAGAACTGCACGCCGGAGCGGATGGCATCGTTGATCGTCGAGCGCAACTGCGCCTGGTTGTCTACGCCGTTGAGCTGCATCCCGCTGGCGAAGTAGATGAGCACCTTCTTTTCGCTCAACGATCCCAGCGTTTTCGCGACGGTTTGCAAAGCCGCCAGTTGCCGGTCCGTATTGAAGACGTTGAATTCGGAATCGTCCTGCCCGAACGCGGCTCCTGTATCCGCGGCGCCGGCGTCGGCATTGGTTTCGCCGGTGTTATCGGCTTCGCCCACTACGAGCGTGGCGATGACGGTTTGCAGCTTTTCGCGGTCTCCGGTAAAATCCTGAAGGACTTCGACGCCCTGGCCGTCGTACTTCATGATGGCCATGACGTCGGCGGCATTCATGTTCTTCTTTATAAAACTCTGCGCGGAATCGAGCGCGCGCAACTGATCGAGAACGGGCATGGACGCCATGTCGAAATAAAGCGCAAGCAATCGGCGATCTTTGTAATGGGTTTCGCCTTTAGGCTCCGGGGCAATTTCGGTGTGAGTGACCTTGGGAAGCGCTTCAGCCGGTGGAAGCGGGGGCGGAGGCGGCGCATTCGCGGCCACTTCCTCCACGTTTTCGAAATCGAAGAACTTGATCTCCTGGGGTTTGTTGTCCTCGGTGACGGTGAAGTCTTCTTTCTTCAAACCGGGGATAACTTTGCCGCTCTTGTCTTTGACCGTGACTTCTTCCACGACGAGTTGGGTCGTGGCCGAGAAAGTGACCGGACCGGTAGCAGCCTGAACCTGCGATTGCACCTGCGGAGGACCCGCGGGCGGTTTTGCCGGCTGCTGAGCGAAAACGAGGATGGGTACCAGCACAAGGCGCAAAATGTGGGGCAGGCGGTTCCGCCTGCCNNGGCAGGCGGAACCGCCTGCCCCACAAAGCTGACCGATAACTGCGAATGGATTTCTCATATCAGAATTGCAACCTCATTGTCGTCTGGATACTGCGCATCGCATTGGCCGCCGCCGGTAAACCGAACTGCGTGTTCACCGTTGTGTCGTAGCTGGTATAGACCACATGGTTCAACGGGTTCGTCGCGGAAAACGTCAGCTGTAAATTGAAACGATCGTTCAGCTTGAACATTCGCGTCATCGACGCGTTCATTGAGAACTGGCTCGGCCCCGTGATGGAGTTTCGCCCCGCATTTCCCCACTGCCCCGCCGCGGGCGCGGTAACCGCCAAAGGGTTCAGGAACAGCCCCGAAGGCGCATCGTAGATCGATTCGCCCGTATAACTCGCGCGAACCACACCGGATACTGCTCCGGTTGAACAAGTCGCGCAAATGGGAGTCAGGGGTAACCCGCTGCCGAGGTTGATCCCGTCCACGAACGTCCAGTCCTTTGCCAGTTTTCCGCGCCAGCCGCTCAGCAATCCGCCGCCGCCCACGCCGACGCCAGATGTGTATTGCAGATTGATAACCGCAAGGTGCCGTTGATCGTTGTTGGAACGGCCGCGCTCGCCGTCCAGATTGAGCCAGTTCTGCGCCGGCGATCCGAGCGACCCGCCGAGCGACGCCGTATCGTCTATCGATTTACCGTAAGTATATGTGGTCGTCGCGGTGAAGCCATTGTGCAGCCTGCGCCGCAATTCGATGCGTCCCTCTTCGTGCTCGGAATTTCCGCCGGAAGTGTAGTACGTGTATCCGGACTGGCAAGCGGGACAGGGGTTCGCCTCGCCGACGGGATAAGAATTGGGCAAGAACGCCTGGAGCAGATGGGTTCCCTTGACGCCTGTATACGTCGCCACCATCACCAGCGAAGCGGGCAAATCGCGCTGCACCGAGAGAGTCCACGCCTGGGCATAGCCGATCTTGAAATTCGGATCGACCGCGAACGTGTTGGTTATGACGTTAGGTGGCGCGTAGAAACCGTTGGCAAGGGACAGCGGATCGGCGGCGCTGTTCGCCACACGCAGGCTTGTTGAAAGCGGAGATTGCTGCGCCATCTGATTGGCGAAACCTCCGTAAACCTGGGTATTATAGCGGAGCGAATAACCGCCGCGCACCACCATTGAAGACGCCGGGAAAGGGCGCCACGAAAACGCGGCGCTCGGTTCATAACCGTGTTTGTCCGGCTTGATGAGTGAATCCGGATACTCCTGGCCAGTCAGCGCTCCCTTTGGATCGCTGGCGAGCACCGGCTCGACGGACGTGAATCCGGGCGCGATGTCGAGATTCACCAGTCGTCCGTATTTTTCCACGATCGGAGAACCATAAGACCAACGCAGGCCGAGGTTGACGGTAAAGCCGGGCGCGAGCCGCCAATCGTCCTGAAAGAAGAGGTCGGGGCGATGCGAGCGGAAGTATTTGTCGGCGTTGCCAAAGGCAATCGAGCTCAGATCCGGCGTTCCCAGCAGGAATCCGGCGAAGTCGGAGCCGGTTCCCGTTACCGGCACGGCGCCTGCGGCAAACTGTGTTGTGGGTACACCATTCAGCAGATACTGTTGCGTCGCTGCCCCGGTAAAAGTAAACGAGCCACGCGGATTGCTCTGAGAAATGATATTCGACTGCACGAACAGGAAGTCGCCGCCGAACGTGATGTTGTGGCGGTTGTGATTCCAGGTGCTGTTGTACGACATCTGGCTGGTCTGGTTGTGCGTCACGCCGGCGTTGGAGTCGCTAAGGCCGGCAATTCCGCTCGTGAAACCAAGAGACGGCGGACCCCAGTTCAAAGGCTGCTGGTTGTTGCCCGTGATTCCGGCGAGCGCCGAAACATTCTCTCGATCCGAGAAAAACGGGAAGGTCGTATTCGACTGCCGGCTGAACTGATAACTGAGAGTACCGCGAAAACGCGCGGTGTAGCTGCGCGAATAATTGGCAGTCGCCTGCATGCCGAGCGAATGGGTCAGATCGAGAAAGTCGAACTGGCTGTTGTTGTCGTTTCGGGTATCCGCCATGGCGAATATGCCCGAAAGGTTGTTCTTGCGCTTGAAGCCCTTCTGGATCTGAGCGCGAACCGCGTCCGTATGGGTATCGGAAATGAGCGGCACCTGGTAGTTATAGCGGCTGTTGCCGGAAAAATTGGCCATCGGATAAAACTGCAACAGCGACGTGGCCTGCGTGCTGATGCGGCTCGCTGGAATAATGTTATTGGCGAACGGCAGGCCGGTGGTCGGGTCGAACACCTGAACGGGCTGCCCGGACGCGTTCAATTCCTGCGAGAAATTACCAGCGCGTTCGTTGCCGTCCGGCATCAGGCTGGTGTTGACGCTGTCGTTCTTATTTCGGGTCCTCTGGTAGCTGACGTTGAAATACGGCGCAACGCGCTGTTCGATCAGGTGGGGGATCTTCATCGGGCCGCCGAAAGTGAATGAGGCGACGGTGTGGCTGTATTCAGGCCGTGCCGTGGCCTGTCCGGTCAGCGAAAACGGGCGGGCGTCGAGCGCCGAATTGTCGTATCCGAGGAGCGTCAGGTTGCCGTTATAAAGCGAACGGCCTCCTTTGCGCGCATTGCCGAAGGCCGGCGACTGCGCGTAAGGGGACGCCGCGCCGTTCATGGAACTGCCATTCACCAGGCTCCCATCGGCCGCACGCGAGCTCAATTCGGAGGTGATTTCCGGCGGAGGGTCGTTGGCCGGAGCGGCTGCTGTGGCGGATCCGTTCAGGTCCGTCCGCTGGAAGGCGGTCGTCACCTTTCCGCTCGCGCCGGCTGCGCCCTTGCCCGGCTTCGCGTTACTGGCCGCGGCGGTGGGAGTTGGCGTCGGTGCGGCGGGTGTGGCCGTGGCCGGGGTCGCAGTCGTGGTGACGGTGGGAGCAGGCCCCACGACAGTCGTTGGCGGAGGCGGCGCTGCCACTGTCTCGATCTGATCGAGCGGCATCATCTTCATCTCAAAAACCGGACCGGGCAGCCCCGTTCCCGTGGTGACTTCCTGTTTGATCGGCGTGAAGCCAAGCATCTCGACCTGAAGTTGCCAGGAGCCATCGGGCAGATCGGGGAACCTGTACACGCCCTGCGTGTCGCTGACAGCAGAGAGCTTCTTATCGCCCTGAGTCGCGGTAACGGTTACGCCAGGCAGCGGCAATCTTGTTGGTTCGGCGGGCTTCTGGTCGGCTGGCGCGGGAGTAGCCGATGCGGCCGGAGGCGGTGGCGGAACGGTGAAAACGACCAATCCCTGAAATTCCCCTGCCCAGAGGGATTGCATCAGGACCAGCCACAAAGCGACGATCCTCGAGTATTTGAAGCCGGTGTATTTTCTCAATCTCATGAATTAGGTGCCTTTGCCGTACTCTTTTGTTAACTCGCATTGTTGCCGATCCGACCATGGCACGCACCGGACCCGGGTGCCTCCGCACATTACTTATTAGAACGCCGGTACGGACCCTATTGTTCCCGCCCTTTGACGATTCAAACGAGGTTTTATCGTTTGACGACCAGCCATAGATTTTGTGTAGCTTCGTTTCAAATTTTCCATTCCCAAAACCGCTTCCCGCCCCCCGGACGGGTTTATTAGTATTACGCCGGTAGTGGGTGCTGGTTTACGCCAAGTTCCGTTGCCAGGCCCCAATTCGAAAAAACGAAGCCAATTGACCCGCAGCCTGTGCTGCGAGCGACTGAACGCCGATTCGAAAAAACGAACCGATCCGCTACTGGCCCGCGCCTCCGGCCTCAGCCCTTATCCGACTTACGACCCTTTCACAAAAGGAAAAAACAAAGCCAATTAGCCGTAACGTCCGTCCCTGCTCCGAGTACAGCACACCCGATTACCCGCTCACACCGTCGAACACCACAAGTCGTTGAAAAAGAAAACGATAATTCCACATTAATGCTCGCACCCCCAACGGCTGGCTGGCGGAACCGCCCGCCCCGCACGAACCCTACCCTCCCGGCCGGACCTCAAAATGCCGGAAGATCACCCGCGCCGCGAACAGACTCCCGGCCACCACGACACAGAACGCCACTCGCGCAAACCATCCGGGGTCCGGGCGGTTCCGAGGGACGTCCGCGAACGAGTAGGGGAACCGGATCGACTGCTGGGCTTGGTCGCGATCCTGCCTGCCGACCAGAAGGCCATCGTTCGGCGACGCCAGGCAATTGACCAGGTACACGCTCACCGCGCGCATGTGCCGATTTTCAAACCGCAGTTGACGCCCGGCACTATTAGCATGTAGTTTCAATCGGATAGTCCCTAAACCATCGCGCATCGCTTCAACCTCCGGAAACGTGGTTCCGATCAACCGAAGCGGCACTGGCTTACCATCCAACTGCAGTTCTACATCCCGAACCACCTGATCGGCATAGGCTCGCTCTTCCGCCGGGGAAATGCGCCCGTCGAGATTTTTGTCGATAGCCGACATCACAGCCGGAAGCACCGCCACGCCCGGCGTGAGGTTGATTTCCAGATCTACGCCGTCCCGGGTCAGGCCGATCAGAGTCGCCTGAAGGTATTCATCCAGCCGATGCGCCGATGCCGTGCCTGCGCAGATTACCGCCAGCGACGCGGCCGCGACCAACCGGGCTGTAAATATATCGGTTTGCATCCGTGGCCTTTAATTTTCCGTCGGCTTTTGTTCCACGTGATCGATCACCAGCACCGGCATCGGTCGCTTTTGTAATTCCAGCTTCAGGCCGAGTTGTTTTTCCAGCGCCTGCGCCATCGAGAGGCCACTGGTAGGATCGGACGCCGTTGAATCGACTCCGGCCGGTCCGGGCGACTCCGCCCGTGCGCGCCTTTCCCCGAGCTGTCCGAGGATCGCCGGCGTCCAGCTCAGCGTAAAATCCCAGGTTCCGTCGAGTCCCGTGGCGTCGACTACCGGATGATCCACGTCATTCATCGAAACCTGTTGCAGCAGTTCCGCCAGCCGCGCCATGGTTGTGTTCTGGCAAGAAATCGTCTCGCCAGGAACTTTGCCGTCCGGTCCGCTCGCCGTCAACGCCCTGACAATATTCGGCATCTTGCACGAAGCTCGATTCGACGGGTCGGCCTTCGTCAGTTTAGGCCTGGACGCGACGAGAGCATACACCGGCACGGGTCGGTCTTCAAAGTGCGTGACCAGTTTGAAGCGTTCGGCCAGCAGAGCGCGCAGGGCGAGCATAGTGGAATCGAAGTCAACCGGCGCGTTCGGAGCTGCGCTGGCTACGGACGGCTCGGTCGCCATCTTCGCGATAATGTCGAAATGGTCTGTGTCGAGCCATTTCGGCCCTCCGGCCGATGCGTCGCCGGGGTTATTGCCATTCAAATTCAGGCTCCAGGCCTGATAGATCAGCCTCCTGAGCGTCATCCCGCGCTCGGTAAATCGCCCGCCAGTCTGAATATTCATCCCGATCGGTGGCATCGATGGATCGCTGGGCTTGACGTCGGCAACCTCGAACTCCAGGACCGGAGCGGGTGGAAGGGCCTGCGTAATGCCCGGCGGATTATCCGTGGGAACTGGATTCACGCTGTCGACCACAATCACCGGCTGCGGAATCTTGCCGAGTTGCAGTTTGAGGCCGAGCTTGTCGATTGCGTCGAAAACGGTGACGTTTTCTCCGTCGCCGGCGCCGCCCATGCGCGGACGAGTGATCTTCAGCTCGAAGTCGTAGACGCCGTTAAGACCCGTCTGATCGATCACAGGGTTTCCATCGAGCGGCAGGGAAAGCATTCCCAGGCCCGAACTCATTGCCTTCGCAAAATCTTCCGTGGTTTCCGCGTGGCAGGTGAAAACCACCAGGGGCGGTGGCCCGGTCACCGCCCCGCCGCCGCGTCCGCCGGGGGCAGTCGCGTTCCGGCAACCCGGTTCGCCCGAGCCTTCGGTTTCTTTCAGTTGCGGTTTCTTCCCGACCGTGAGCGCGTAGGCTGGCAACGGCCGCGTGTCGTCGTGGACGACCAGTTTGAAGCGTTCGGCCAGCAGCGAACGCAGTGCGAGCGGGAGATTTTCCGGCGTGGAGTCCGGCGGGAGCTTCGCGCTGATGTCGAAGCGGTCGGTTTCGAGCCAACTCGGGCCGCCGATCACTTTGTCGGGAGCGATAGACCACGCATTTTGAATGAGGTCGAGCATTGTGGCGCTGCGGATTTCATACCGTCCGGCGCGAATGAACGGACCGCGTATGTAGGCGTTCCTTGCGTGTGGACTTGGGTGGACATCGGCCATGCCGAATTTTGGCGTGGTATCGGGCGATTGGGCGAATACCACGCCGACGCCCACCCCGACGAGAATAACGCGCCCTTTCGCTCGGAACGACTTCATTCTTAGCCTCAGTTCTCCGTCGGTTTCTGTTCCAAATGATCGATCACAGTCACCGTCATCGGGCGCTTCTGGGTTTTCAGGGCCAGGCCGAGTTGCTTCTCCAGCGCCTCGGTAATCGTGAGGCCACCATTCGGATCGGATGCGGATACCGCGGCAGACGCCTGCTGCGCCTGCTCGCCGCCCGGATTCGCGGGAACGCGCGGCTGGACGGCCGTCAAGGTGAAATCCCAGCCGCCGGCTAAGCCGGTTGAGTCGAAAATGGGTGAACCTGGTCCCGGAAGTCTCGGGCGAATAATCTCCGCAAACTGCTCCATGGTGATGTTCTGGCAAGTCAGCGACTGCGCGCCCGGCGGCGAGCCTGCCGGAGGAGGACCCGGCAGACAATGTGTGCGACTGGCCGGATCGGCCTTCTTCATTTTCGGTTTGTCGGCGACCAGCACATACACGGAAACCGGGCGCTCCTCGGTGTGCCACTTGAGCTTGAGTCTCTCTTCCAATAAAGATCGCACCATGGGACCCGCTCTGGCGCTGGCGGGCGCGCCGGCTGGCGACCTGGCCGTGAGGTCGAATCTTGTCGTCCTGGCCCAATCCGGCATTCCCAATACCAGATCTTCGTTCCTCTGTGCGTAAGAGGGGCTGAACGCTCTGATGAGAAGCGCCGGCAGCGTGACGCCGCGACTGACCCACATTCCACCGGGCTGAGGACTGAGCGACGACGTATAGCCGGGATAAGCCGGGTCCGTAGGCTTGAAGTTAGCCACGTCGAATGCAGTCGGCTGAGGGGCCATTGACAGCGCTTCGGCCACGCCCGGAGGGTTGTCGCCGGGTGTCTCGTTGACGCTCTCAACCACGAGCATCGGCGTAGGAATCTGCCGCGGTTCCAGTTTCAAACCCAGTTGCTTGTCGATTGCTTCCGCCGCAGTTTGCGCGCTCGCATTCCTCGGCCACTTCAAATCGAAATTCCACAGGCCTTTCAGCTCCGTTTCATCGACGACGCCGCCTGTATCCAACAGACGGGGCAGGAAAGCGGCCAGTGCGTCGATGCGCATGTTGCGGCACGCGAATTGGAAAATTGGCGCATCCGCCGGGTCGGAGGGAGGCAGGAATCTGCAACCGGTGTCGCCGGCACCGTCGGCCTCTTTCATCTGGGGTTTCCTGCCGACGGTCAGCGCAAATCCCGGCAGCGGCCTGGTTTCCGGGTGGATCACCAGGTTGAAGCGGTCGGCCAAGAGCGACTGAAGCATTACTCTCACCGCGTCGGGCAGCGTTCCCGGACCGGTTCCAGGTGGTGGCGTCGAGCTTGTGCCGGCCGGTACTTTCGCGATCACCTCGAATCGATCCATTTCGAGCCAGCTGGGGCCGCCCAGAATCCTGTCGTCGTCGAATCCGTATGCCAACTGGATCAGGTCGATCATCGAGGCGCTGTGGAATTCGTAGCGGTCGTTGCGCGGGGAATTAGCCTCCATGAACGTGTTGGCAAGAGCTTTGGGAGTCACGTGGACATCGGCGACTTCGAATCTCGGCCCGTCGCCGGATGATTGCGCAAGGGCCGAAACCGCGATGGCGGCGACGATCACGACGTGAGTAACTGGCCGTAACGGTTTCATGATGTGGCCTTAATTGTCCGTCGGTTTCTGATCAAAGTGATCGATCACATATACCGGCACCGGCCGTTTCTTCATTTCCAGCTTCAGGCCAAGTTGCTTTTCCACCGCTTCGAAGATAGTGATTCCGCCATTCGGGTCGGACGCGGCGGGTGCGTCCGGAGCTGGAGATGCGCCTTCCGCCGCTCGCATTGGTCCCAAGTTCATGCCCGCCCGGGGACTCCAGATCAGCGTGAAATCCCAGCCGCCCTCAAGTTCGGTTGCATCCAGAGGCTGGATCGTCAGCCCCTGACCGCTTCCCCGCAACTGTTCCGCGAACTGCGCCATAGTGATGTTCTGGCAAGTCATCATTGTCGATCCCGGGGCCGATCCTGCCGGTGGATTCGAACGGTTGCAGTGAGTCCGGCTCGCCAGGTCGGCCTTCTTCAGCTTCGGCTTCAAGGCGACCAGGGAGTACGCGGGTATCGGCCGCTCTTCGCTGTGATACTTCAGGCCGAAGCGATCTTTCAATAATGCGAGCAACAGGACGGAAGTGGCCTCCGTATCGAGATCGGCGCCTGCCGGGACGGCCGCCTTCGCTGTGATGCTATACCGAGCGGCGTCCATCGGTGGCAATCCGACGATCTGCTCGGCGCTTTGAACATCGAAAGCGCGCTGGATCAGAAACGACAATGGCAGCCCGTTCGAGACAAATCGCCCTCCGGGCTGCATGCCGAAGCGGCCACCCATGGTGGCTCCGGGATCGAGCGGCTTTATATCGGCCACTTCAAATTCGCTGGGAACGGCGATCGGCGGCAGCGCTTCGGAGACGCCCGCCGGATTTGGCGTGGGCTTGTCTTCGACGCTGTCGACTACGATTACCGGAGTCGGAACAGGGTGCTCTTCGAGTTTCAAGCCGAGTTGCTTGTCGACTGCCTCTGGGAAGGAGATCCTGTCGCCGGTTGCCCCGCCGAGCGCGAGTCCGATCAGGTTCAGGGAGTACTTCAAGTCGAAATTCCATCCGCCCTTGAGTCCGGTCTGGTCGAGCACGGGATTCGGCCCGACCGACGCCCCCATCATTCGGCTCATCGCGCCGACAAATGCATCCATCGTCATGTTGCGGCAGGAGTACTGGACGATCTGGCCCGGACCAATCGTGAGCGTGGTGGTTTTCCCGTCCTCCCCCATCATCATCAGCCGGGTGACGCCGTCTCCGGGAGTGGGCGAACTTGAGTCCTCGTGTGGTCTGCATCCGGTGTCGCCAGTTCCATCCGCTTCTTTGATTAAAGGTTTCCTGCCAACCGTCAGAGCAAATGTCGCCAGCGGCTTTGTGTCTTTGTGGACGACGAGCTTGAAGCGGTCGGCGAGGAGGGACTTCAGCATGTCGTTCAGCACTTCGGGCGACGTATCGGCGGGGACCTTCGCTGTGATGTCGTAACGGCCCATCTCCAGCCAACTGGGTCCTCCCAGCACTTTGTCGGAGTCGAAGCCGTACGCGATGTGGATCAAATCGACCATCGTGGCTGTGTGGATTTCGTAACGGCCGTTGTGCGTTGGGGTGATTCGAACATAAGGATTCGGTTTTTTTGCGCTGACGTGTACATCGGCTATGTCGAACTTCGGCCCGTCGCCCGGCGATTGCGCAATGGCAGCACCCGCGATGACGGCGGCGACAATAAAGCCAGTAAATGACCGAAATGGTTTCATGATATGCGTTAGTTGTCCGTCGGTTTCTGTTCCAGGTGATCGATCACGATGACCGGCAACGGGCGCTTCTGCGCTTCCAGCTTCAACCCGAGCTGCTTTTCGATAGCTTCAAAAATCGACAGCCCGCCGCCCGGGTCGGATGCCATCGGCGTGGCGCTCTCGGACGGCCCCGCGCTCCCGCCTCGCCCTCCGCCGAGAATCATGCCTGCGAGCTGGTTGTAGGTCAGCGTGAAATCCCAGCCGCCTTCGAGTCCGGTGGAATCCAGAACGCCAAAGCTCAGACCCTGCCCTCTGTTCCGCAGTTGTTCGGCAAACTGAGCAATGGTCATGTTCTGGCAGACCATAGTCACTTCGCCCTGCGGGGCTCCGGGCGCGGACGGCGGGTTCTTGCAGGACGTCCGGATGGCCGGGTCCGCCTTCTTCAGTTTCGGTTTCACGGCCACGAGCGTGTAGGCGGTTAATGGACGCTCCTCGGTATGGTAAGCCAGCTTGAAGCGGTCCATCAACAGCGAAAGCAACAACGGAGCCATCGACACCATATCGAGGTTGCCCGCGCTCGCCGGCGCCTTCGCGGTAATGTCGAATCGCTCCGACTGCGCCCAGCCCGGCACTCCGACCAGTTGGTCCGAACTGTTCGCGTTGAATGCCCGCATCAGGAAAAACTGCATCGGCAGACCCTGCGCGTTGAGCCGTCCACCAGGCTGCATCCCGAATCTGCCGCCCATTCCCGCGGCCGGGTCGGTGGGTTTAATATTGGCCACATCGAACTCGGTTGGCACGGGAATGTCTGGAAGAGCTTCGGCCACGCCGGGCGGATTCGGGGTCGGCTTCTGGTTGACGCTATCGACCACAATCACCGGCGTCGGAATTTGGCGCTCCTCCAGCTTCAGACCGAGTTGCTTTTCGATCGCGTCGAACGCCGTGATTCGATCGCCCGGATCCTGCTGGTTCATCATGAGCAGGCCAAAACTCCAGTGGACGTCGAAGTTCCACGAGCCCTTCAATCCGGTCTGATCCTGCACCGGGTTCTGCATATTGGGCGAACCCAGCATCATGCGAAACCCGGCTGCAAACGCTTCCATGGTCATGTTCCGGCACGCGTAACGGATGGTATTGCCGGGCCCGAGCTTAATGCCGGTCCCGTTCATGAAAAAGGTGGGGCCGTCTGAGCCCGACGTGTCCGATTGCGCCTTGCATCCGGTGTCGCCCGAGCCGTCTGCTTCCTTCAGCATCGGCTTCTTGCCGACGGTCAGTACGTATACGGGCAGCGGTTTCGTGTCCTTGTGGACCTTGAGACTGAACCGATCCGCGAGGAGCGCCTGGAGCATTTCCTTCACGCTGTCGGAGAGTCCGGCATCGGCCGGCGTCGCCGTTCCGCCGGCGTTGGCGGGGATTTTTGCGATCACGTCGAATCGATCCATCTCAAGCCAGCTCGGCCCGCCCAGAACCTTATCCTGATCGAAGCCGTAAGCGAGGCGGACCAGATCCAACATGGAGGCGTTGCGGATTTCGTAACGGCCGTTGCGCGGGGGCGAGGTGCGCATGAACTGATTCATTTGGCCGGTCACTTTGGCGGCCGGATGGATATCCGCTATCTCGAATTTGGCGCCGGCGTCGTCGGGGGATTGGGCGTATGCCGGAAATCGGCCACAGATACACACGGATGCACACAGATAAGACAAGACGTAAATGAGACTTTGGGATCTGCGTTTATCAGTGTGCATCTGTGCCCTCCGATTCTTCATTCGTTAATTGTCTATAGGGGTCCGTTCCATATGATCGATCACCAGAACCTGGACCGGGCGTTTTTGCTGTTCCAGTTTCAATCCCAACTGGCGTTCGACGGCTTCCGGAAGTGAGACGGCGCCATTCGGGTCGGACGCGGCATTAAGGCCCGGCGCGGACGAAGCCTGGCTGGCGCGGGTTTGAAAAACGGGACTGAAACTCAACGTGAAATCCCAGCCGCCTTCGAGTCCGGTCGAATCGAGCACCGGACTGTGGACATATCCGTTGGCCAGGAATCGTAGCTGATCGGCTAATTGCGCCATGGACATGTTCTGGCAGGTCATCAGCCTGCCAAGCACGGGGTTGGCGTCGCGCGGGTCGTTCTTTCCGCCGAGAGGAAGGCCCTCTTTGCACCAGGTGCGGGACGAGGGATCCGCCTTTTTCATTTTGGGTTTGATCGCGCTCAGAGTATAAGCGTTGACCGGCCGCTCTTCCATATGGACGGCCAGTTTGAAGCGTTCGGCCAGAAGAGCCTTCATCATCTGCGTCAGCGTGTCGAAATCGACCGGCTCGGAATCAGGGCCACCCGTGGCGCCAGACGCTTTCGCGACGAAATCCCAGCGATCCGTTTCCGCGAATTTCGGCGCGCCAACCAGCATTTCGTCGCTTATGTCCCACATGTCCTCGATCAGGTCTTTCAACGAAATGCCCTGAATGTTGACGCGGCCACCCGGCTGAATCTGGAATCTGGTATCGGTAAAATCCGGAGCGGTTGGTTTGATATCGGCCACTTCAAACTCGGCCGGAGCCGGCGGGAAGGACTTCGCCGCGTCCGGCGAATTCGGGGTAGGCGCGCGGTTCACGCTGTCGACGACAACGACCGGCTGCGGGATTTTCGCGATGTCGAGTTTCAATCCGAGTTGTTTCTCGAGCGCCTCGTACAGCGTGGTGACGGGCGTACCGATGACGATTTGCGGGCCGCGGCGGCGTGAGTACTTGAAACTGAAATCCCATGAACCGCCGAGTCCTGTCTGGTCCACGACAACCGATGGGTTCTCGATGTACTGCCATACAAACTGCATGTCGGGAAGACCGGCGGCGAAAGAGGCCATGGTCATGTTGTGGCAGATATAGGAGACGACGGGCGCGGGCGGAGGGGCTTGGGGAGGGGCGGCGGCAGGTGCGTCCGCTCCACCGCGACCCGGCCCCTGGTTCTCCATTTCGCGCTTGCATCCCGTTTCGCCCGACCCATCTGACTGCTTTAACTGCGTTCTCTTTTGCGCCGTCAGCGCGTAGACCGGAACCGGTTGAGTGTCGTTGTGGGCCTGGAGGCTGAAGCGCTCCTCAAGAAGCGCCTGGAGCATCTGCTTCAGCGCTTCGGGCGACGGCCTGGCTGGCGGCTCCGCGGCGGGAAGTTTGGCTTTGACGTCGAACCGGTCGGTTTCGAGCCAGCTCGGTCCGCCGAGTACTTTGTCGAAATCGACGCCATATGCCAGACGAACGAGATCGACCATGGTGGCGCGGCGGATTTCATAGTGGCCGGCGCGGACGAAGGGACCGCCCATATCGGGATCGTTATTCTGCGCGCTTGACGCGCGAACGTCGGCGATTTCGAATTTCAACGGCGCGGAGCTTTCCGTCATTTGACCGAAAACCTGGGCCGCCATGGCGACGGCAAGGGCGGCGATGCCTGTGAGTGAGAACGTTCGCTTCAAAGTCGAACCTCTTTGCCTTCGGATTTCAATTGCCCTGGTTGCAGGGCGGACCCGCGGGCGAAAAGCGCCCGCCCGCAAATCAGTTCTGTTCCATTTGGCCGATTACCGATACCCGCACCGGGCCACCCTGCGTCGGATTGGCTCTTGTGGGGCAGGCGGTTCCGCCGGCCGTCGCGGGGGAGGCCTCGCGCGGAGAGGAGGAGACGTCGGCAAACACTGCGATCGGGCCGCGGCATGTGTAGTGTCGTGTCATATTCGGCTTCGTTACCCGTCCCGCAAACAATATACTAATTTTACAGTACTATCAAACGCCTGCCGCCTGGATACGGCAGGCATTCCCCGGCTCTCTCTCCTGTGAGGGACTCCATATCGGGCGCATTTGTTCCCGCACAGTTAAAGATATGACGCAGAAACAGGGCGTCGCGTTTGGCCTAAAGTTGGTGCCGTTGTATTTTTTTTACTCCGTTCCCGCCCTGCACGAAAACTGCCAAAGGCGGAAAGCACGATCCACAGTTCACCTGGCATTCGGTAGGCGCAGCCGCGATTGCGCCGGTCCGGCCCACCTGTGAGCGAAAATCCCGGGTTGCCGGTGCGCGACCTGTGCAACGCAGGCGGGCCATCCGACCACGCAGGGCACCAAATATCGCCCTACACTTCGGCATGTCAGTTCGCGGACGGCAATTCGGCTCGTGTGACAACCAGTGTGTCCGCCGAGCCGGTACGAGGGTCTAACCTCAAACCGAGTTGCTGTTGCAGCGCGGAAAACAGAGAAATGCCACCGTTGTCCGCGGATTGCTGCTGGCTCGGATCGATCTGCGGGCTCAGGCCCGGGTCCGGAGTCCAGTCGAGACTGAAATCGAAATTTCCCTTGAGTCCGGTCGTGTTCACAACGGGGCGTCCGGTTTGCCCCTCCGAGAGAAAACGGGCGAGCGTATCCATATCGACGCGAGTCGCCCGAAGTGCGCCGCGACCGGCGCTTTGCTCCATGACCGGATCGCCGGTCGAGGCGTCCGGCTTCAGTTTGGGGCCGTTCTTTGCAGCCACCAGCGCGAAGATCGGCAGGGGCCTCGATTCCTTGCGCAGTTCGAGACCGAAGCGCTCGGCGAGCAGACGCTGAAGACGGAGGCGGATCGGTTCGTGAAACAACAGAAGTTCGTTTTTGGTCATTTTCTCCGGATCGCCTGGTATGGCTTTATCGGGCTTCGCCTGAACGTCGAAACGCCGCAAGCCGAGCCACGCAGGCCCACCAACAAGTTGGTCGTCCGATACATCGTACGCGATCTTGATCAGGAACCGAAGCGTCGCGTGGCCGACCAGGAGGCGACCGCCGGGCGCGAATTGAACTTTGAGCCGGCTATCGGGATCGCTGGTCCGAATGGATGCTACTTCGAACGACGGAAGGGCCGACGTCGCAACCACGGTGGATTGTGCGCCGATGTGTTGCGCGGCGATCAGGCCGGCGGCTACGCACGCAACAGCAACGGGTGCCAGACTGTGCCGCTGTGCCTGAACGGGGGAACGCGAGCCACCGAGCAACCGCGCGATGCGGCGAGTCAGTGAGGCGCCGCTGGCCGCAAGCGCCGGGTGCGCGGGGCGTATGGACTCAAGTTCCGTAAGCGCCCTGGCATAGGCTACGGGATCGCCACAGGACGATACGGCAATATCGTCGCAACAGTTTTCGCGTTCCTCGCGGATGCGATTCGAGATCCACCAGACAGCGGGGTGGTAGAAGAGCGCGGCCTCTACGATGCATTGCAGGATGCCGATCAGATAGTCGCAACGGCGGATGTGAGCGAGTTCGTGCGCGAGCAGGGATTCGAGGAACTCCGGCGCGAGTCCCGTCAGCGCGCCCACGGGAACCAGCACGAGAGGCCGCAGACATCCAACGACTGTCGGAACCTGGACAGCCCCGGACACGAGGAGCCGCACCGGACGCGAAACCCGGAGGCGCGCGCGCAGGCGGTCGAGCGAGGCTTGCCACTCCGCGGGTCCGGGGCGAACGAGCATGGAACGCAGCCGCGTCGCCAGCAGCCAGCCGCCGAAGAATCGTGCGAGGAATACGAGCGTTCCGGAAAGCCAGACAATAACGATCCATCGGGCGACCACATAGGGCTCTCCGAACGCGGATCCGGCAAGCGCGGCTGACCCGAACCAGTCCGTGCCTGCAGCTGCGCCGAACGAAACCGGACTGGCTGCGATCGCCAGACGATCGACCGAAATTCCAGGTGCGTCCGATGCCAGGTAGGTCAGGATGGGCATGATCGCCATGAACGCGAGCGCGGCGCGGGCGAGTCCGTAACGCAGCGCCGCAGACCGCGAACAAGAGGGCCAGCAACTTCGGACTATCGAGTACACTCCCGCAATCAGTGTTCCCTGCCAGAGGAAGTGCATCAGGCTGGCAGCCAGACGTGCGATCATCGTCCCATTCCCTTCTCAAATTCGTCGATCATGCGACGGATTTCATTCAGTTCGCCTTTGGACGCCGGCTTTGCGGAAAGCGCGCCCATCACTAGTCTGGCGGCCGATCCTTCGAAAGCCCGAACGAGCAGGTCGCCGACGATCCGGGATTGGGTTTGACCTTTGGGAATTCCGGCCTCATAGACATGGGAGCGAAAGCGCTCACTGCGGATCACAAGCTTCTTGTCGAGCATGACCTGCATCTGTTTTAACGTGGTGGTGTAACCGATCTCTTTGTTCACTGCCTCATGAACCTCGCGAACGGTGGCGGGTCCGAGACGCCAGAGAACGGCGAGAATATCCAGTTCTCCGGCGGTTGGTAAGGGTGGAACACTTTCTGTTTCGGTGCGCTTTGGTGGCATCTGAACGCCAGTATATTACGATAATAGTCGTATGTCAACGTCCATTATCGTAGTTCTGTCGCGCTTCCGGTAAAACCTCGTCAATTCTCTGATGCTTTTTCTACGCCGTCGATCACCAGCATTTCGATCGCGCCTTTCCGGGATTCAAGCCGCAGACCCAGTTGTTCCCGCAATGATGTGAATATCGACGGACCCGTAGAATCGGAGGACTGGTCCGGGTCCCATTCCAGTGTGAAATCGAACCCGCCATTGAGGCCGGTTTCGTCCACCGCGAAGCGACCGAGCTGGTTTCCGAGGTTACTCGTCAGAATCGCCATGGACGCCGCCGTGCCCGTCATCCGCGCTTTTCCGGGATGCTTGCTGGTGTTCATGCCGTTCTCAGGGGGACCTGGGTGCTCTTTGAATTTCGGTCCGGACTTGTCCACATAAAGCGCGTACACCGTTCCCTCTCGCGTTTCCCGGTGGACTCTGAGGTGATACCTTTCAGCCAGAAGATTTTGCAGCAGGGGCTTCAACTCGTCCTCGGCGATCCTGTCCGGGTTTCCGGTTTTCGCTTCGATATCGTACATATCGGTATCGATCCACGGCGGTTCGTTCGCGAGCTGGAAGCTTAAGATGCCATAGGCATTGCGGATGAGAGTTTTCACCGACGCGTTGGTTATCGATAGCCTGCCGCCATCCAGGATCTTAATGTTGGTATTCTGGCCGCCACTCAGATTGCGGTGGATCGCGGCCACCTCGAATGCTTGCTGCGATTGAGCGAAGGCCCCGCTCAGGTATACAAGCGGGATGGTCGCGGCCAGGAAAGTCCTCATCAATTCCCCAACCCTTTTGGCGTTCTTACGACCTTCATCTCAGTTCTCCGAAGCCTTCTCCGCATGATCGACGACCAGCACCTTTACCGGCGCCTTTTGCGTCTCCAGCCGGAGCCCCAGTTTTTCCCGCAGCACCGTGAAGACCGATGGACTGAGCGAATCGGGCACAGGCTCGACGTCCCATTCGAGGTCCAGATCGTAGCCGCCGGGTACGCCGGTCTTATCGACGACGATTCGGCCCAGAACATTGCCGATGGAACGGGCCAATTGCTCCATGGTCACTCTTGTCCCGGCGATCCGCACCCTGCCCGAACCATCACGCGTATTCAGCGTCGTGAACTTGGCAGCCGTATTCGGTGCAAGATGCGACCATGCTTTGTCTTTCCCGTCCGCGACCAGCGCGTACACAGTCTGTTCGCGAGTCTCCCAGTGATATTGCAGCTTGAATCTATCCGCCAGCAGGCTTTGGAGTAGCCGCTGAAGTTCCGCGTTGTCGATCCGTTCCGCTCCTCCGCTCTTCGCCTCAATGTCATAGCGGTCGCTGTCAAGCCAACCCGGTCCGCCTGCGACCTGCGAATCCTGAATCATCCACGCCGATCTGATCAAGGCACGCAATGTCACGCTGGTGACGCTGAGTCTTCCGCTTCCAGGCATATCGAAGCGGGTGTTCCTGGTATCGTTGGCAGCGGGATGGATCGATGCTACCTCGAACGCCTGCCGCGATTGCCCGCGCGCGGCGCAGAGAAAGATCGAAACGCCGCCGAGCACCTTTACAAGTATCGAGTTTGCCCGCATCATGCCCTCAGCATGTGCAAACCGGGCATAGCGGAATTGGTTACAATTCTTTAACCTAAAACCGGCTCGTCAACGGCACCTCAGACCGGTTCCTGGGTGCTAATTGGCCGTCGGCGCCTTCTCCGCTTTGTCGACGATCACCATATCGAGCGGAAGCTTTTGCGGCTCCAGTTTGAGCCCGAGTTGTTCCTGGATCAGAGTAAAGATGGAGGTTCCGAAATCGCCCTTATTCAGCGCCGCCATCATCTCATCCTGCGTGCCGAACAACGTTACCGTGAAGTCATAGCGGCCTTTTAGCCCCGTATTATCGACCACAGGCCGATCCATTTCAGCGGAGCGCATCTGCGACATGTCGTCGATCAGTTCCTGGACGGTAACGCTCGTGAACGCAACGCTGCCGCCATTCATGCGGAAGCTGCTCTTGCCCGGGTTCTCCGTATCCTTCAGTTTCGTGCCGTTCTTGCCGACCACCATCGCGTAAACCGGCAGATCTCTCTGTTCGCGATGAATCGTCATGCGGAATCGATCCGTCAGCAGCTTCTGCAGCATCAGGCGCATTGTGCCAGTCAGAACTACGCTGCCCGGCATGGTGCTTTCCGCCGCCTGGTCTTCGGACGCCGCGGCGGGAATTGTGGCGACAATGTCGAATCGCTCGGTGCGCATCCAGTCCGGCCCGGAGATCTGGTAGTCCTTCACATCGTACGCAGTCATCAGGCAATCGCGCATTGTCACGTTGTTGAAGGTAATTCGGCTCGGGCTGCCGGTCATCGATTTGCGCCCGCCACCGGAGCTGGCCTTTATCGAGGCGGCATCGAATTCCGGCGCCTGGGCGTACAGGACGGCAAGACCGAAGGCGAACGATAAAAGCAACCGAAAACGATGCCGCATATTCCCGAGTCTATCGGTGACCCGCGTTCAGTTAGGAGTCGGAACCTTCTCCACGTGGTCCACGACGAGGATCTCCACCTGCGATCTCGTCGGCTCGAGCCGTAAACCGAGTTGTTCCTGCAGCGATGTAAAGATCGAAGGCCCGGCGTCGGCGGCCGGGACCTCAACGCCGATATCCGGCGACCAGGTCAGCGAAAAATCGAAAGTTCCCGCGATTCCCGTCCTGTCCACCACCATCCGACGGGCTGGCCGACCGAGCACATTGGCAAGCCCCTGCATGGTTGAGCCTTGCCCGATGAAACGCGCAGGCGGCGCGAAGAGCACCGGCAGTTGCTGCTCGCCCGCGCTCGGGTGAAGTTTGGGTCCGTTCTTCGCCACAAACAGCGCGTAAGCCGGCAGTTCCTTCGTTTCCCGATGGGTCGACAGTTTAAAACGCTCGATGAGCAGTGACTGGAGCATGACGCGTAACTCTGCCTGGGTCGTTTGGGGCGATGTCCTGGCCGCGATATCGTAACGGTCGGAATTCAGCCAGGCAGGACCGGAGAGTTGGCCAGGCCCGAGGTCCCAGGCAGCGGAGATGAGTCCGCCGAGCGTCCAGTTGCCGATATTCACGTTGCCGCCGATGCTCTGGACGCGATACTTACCGTTGGCCGGATCCATCATGCCGCCGGCGACGAAGATGACGGCGTCCGGGGATTTGCTGAGTTTGACCGAGGCGACGTCGAAAGCCGGGGGCTCTGCCGCGGTCGCCGTAAAGGTGACTGTTAGCGCTATCGCCATTACACTCTTCATCGCCATGAAAATTGGACGCGCACGGTCGGCATTGGGAAGCAAGGGTGCAGTTCTCTTGCAGACCATCTGCGTTCCCGAACCTTCACCGATATGGCACATTACGCCATATATGTATGGCACAATCGTGAATATGAAGAAGACGTTTCACGTCGATGAGTCACTCTTCAGGGAAGCGCGAGTTGCGTGCGGCGCGACGACGGACACTGAGACTGTCCGCCTTGGCCTCGAATCCCTGGTCCGGCAGGCGGCGTATGCGCGGTTGAAAGCTTTGCGCGGCACGGAACCCGGTGCGCCAGACGTTCCGCGTCGTCGCGAACGGCAGGGCAACGAGATCCGGCCATAACTGAGGCAATCGGGATGGTCCTGGTCGACACATCGGTATGGATCCGGTTCCTGAGGAACCAGGCGCCATACGTGGAAGAAGTGGCCAGGCTGCTCGATGCCGGCGAAGTGGCTGGTCACGACCTGATCTACGGAGAATTGCTCACTGGCGATTCCGGTGGCCGTACAAGGCTCCTCGCCGACTACGCGCGAATGCGCCATGTACCCACGATCCACCATGGTGAAGTAGTCGAGTTCGTTCGCGCTCGCCGCCTCCACGGCTGCGGCGTCGGATGGATCGACGTTCATCTGCTCGCTTCGGCCATTGTGGCCGGAGTCGATTTGTGGACCGCCGACCACCGCCTGAGCCTCCTGGCTGGTAACCTGGGCGTGGCGTTCAGCTCACCCCATCTTCGGGCCTGAGCCGAACACGTCGCTAACCCACGCCTCGCGCGATTCCGCCAGTGCGCTCAACACCCGCCACAACACATATCCGGCAACCGGAAACACCGCCGCCATCTCGAAAGCCAGGCCGAACTCCGCGCGGTCGAACATGCGTCCGAACCACGGCATCATCATCGCAACCACCGCTCCCCACGCGCCCGCCCCCAGCCCTGCCAGCAATCCGGCCTGATTCGAAGGAAACTCCCGCGTCGCGTACGAAACGGCCAGCACCACCAGCCCCGCGCAGGAAAACATCTCCAGCCACATCGCACCCAACACAGCGGCACCGCTCGCCATCGTATGCGCGAAAAACATCGGCGTTCCGCCAAGCATCGCCGTGAGCACCAATCCGCGGTATCGCGGCCCGGCCTTGTCGAGGATCGCGCCCCAGGCGAAGTAACCCACCTCCCAGGCCGAAGGTGGAATCCACAGAACCTTGCCCAGCGTCGCCTGGCTCCACGCGAAGCGGGCGTGCAGATAGAGCGAGGAATCGTACAGGATGAAGCCGAGCGGCAGCGCGCCGACGCCGTAGAGCAGAATGTAAGCCCACAGCGCGGGGCTTCGCCACGGCAAACGCTCGCGGCCGAACGTGACCCCGTGGTCGACGCCGGCCCCCACCTTCCGCCACAGCAGCAGCCACAGCGCACCGAAAATGCCTGTCGCCAGGAACACGCCGTGCCATCCGAACCAGAGGGCAATGGGCGTCACAATAAGCGGCGCGACCATCGCTCCCAGCGATCCGCCGCTGTATGCCACGGCCAGGCCTTTTCCCCGTTTCGACGGCGAGAGCGTCTGCGCCACAGTGCGCAATCCGCCTGGGAAGGTGGCGCCTTCGCCCGCGCCCAGCAGCGCCCGCGCGGCGGCGAAACTCCAGAACCCGCTGGCCCAGGCGTGCGCGGCCGAAGCCACAGTCCAGATCCCGACCGCGACAGTCATGCCCTTTCGCACTCCCATCCGGTCCAGCAGATGGCCCCAGAGCGGATTTCCCAGCATGTAGGCGTAAGAAAAACAGGCGATAATGATGCCGTATTGTTCGCCGGAAAGATGAGTTTCGCGCAGAATTGTCGGCGCCAGAATGGCCAGCGCGTTACGGTCGACGTAGCTGAGCAGGGATACGAGCAGCATCGAAAACGCTGGCATCCAGCGGTCGCCCGGCGGCGATTCTACACTGTCTGCTGGGCGAATATTGGTTTTGTCAGGCGTGGGGACGGAGGTCGAAATACTTCACGATGATACACTGGCGTAGACCCTTCTCAGGTTTGTATCCATAAAGACGTTCGTTTCCAGAAGATGCTTCTTCCCAGAGAATTTGTAAGCTACCTCTCGCGCCAGATCGTGCAGCGAATCAACGGATCCGCCATCGACACGCATTCCCCCGAGCGCGTGGTCGAGATCGTCGACGGCGTGATTCACGACGAACTCAACGCCGAAGACAAGCTCAACGACGAGGTTCGCGATCTGCTGGAAGAATACAGCGACTACATGCGCCGCGAGAGCATCAGCTACCAGGACATGTTCCGCAAGATCAAGAACACCCTCGTGCAGAAGAAGAAGATCGTGCGCGCTTCCGGCCGCGACACGGGCGACGGCATGAAGCTCTCGCGCGACAAGATCACCGACATTTCGCACAAGCTGGTCGCGCTGATGCGGAAGTCCCGCGACTTGCGCCTGAAGAAGGATCAAAACGAGGTTCGGCTGGACATCGTAAAAGCGTTCACGGACATCCTTCAGGTGGAAGAGAAGGCCGACCGCGCGTCGCGCGACAAGGTCCGCAGCGTGAAACGCGACATTCCGGAAGGCAGCGAGGAATTCGACATTCTGCAGAAGAAGTACTATGCGGAAGAGCTGAAGAAGTACGGCATTGAATTCAGCGGACGGTAAACAGTACGAGCAGCGGTCTGGCCGCCATATCTCCGGAATATTGCGGGGTGCCCGGTGATCGCGTTAATCGCCACTACTTGACAAGATAGACAAGCCGCCGCCCACCTCAGCCAATTGCCAGAATCGAACGTCGAACCTCGTATTTGTGCTTCCTCGCCTCGGCCCACTGCTTAGCCCTCGCTAGCCCCAATACTGTTCACTT
>PLEX01000201.1 GCA_003136575.1 Bryobacterales bacterium
GGTTCGCAGGAGAGAACTTGTGTCGCGGGTCAACATCGTCAAACGCATCAAGATTGATGGGCGCTGGAAGATGTTTTCCATCCCTCGCAATGCCAAAGGCAACTACGACTGGAACGCCATCGCCGACGGCCGCTACTATGTCGAGTGGTACGTAGGCGGAACGCGTCGTCGTGAAGGCGCCGGCGCTACCGCCGCCCAGGCACTCGAGGCGCAGCGCCGCAAGCGCCATGAACTGGAAGGTCGGAAGTTGGGGGTTCCCGGTTTTGCAACGGCCGGCGAAACCTTCAAGAAGCCTGCGTTGCAGGTGGCCGTCAAGAAGTACCTGGAGCAGATCGAAGCACTAAAAAAACCCAATACTCACCGGAAGTATGAGGCCGTGCTCGAACGCTTCCTTGATTTCTTCCACGACCGCGCTTCGATCGACGCGATTTCCGCGGACGATCTGACGCGCTTCGTTGTGACCCTCAAGAGAGATCACGGCCTGGGGTCCAACACGATCCTGCACAACACGGTCATCATCGCTCAATTTCTCAAGCGCCAGGGGAGGAGCGGGATCACGCGCGAGCTAGAGCTGCCCGAGCGCATCACGCCGCTCGTGAAGGTCTACCGCCACGATGAGCTTGCTCGATTCTTTACTGCTTGCTCCGATCTGGAACGCGCCTTGTTCGCGACGTTTCTGCTGACCGGTTTCCGCGAGCAGGAGGTGATGTTCCTGTATTGGAGCGACGTGAATTTCGAGTTGCGGACTGTACGTGCGACCGCGAAACCGGAACTGGGGTTCTACCCGAAGCGATGGGAAGACCGCGAAGTTCCAGCCCCGGCGGAACTCATGGACGAACTTCGGAAGCATACGCATCGCCCGAACTGCCAACTTGTGTTTCCATCCCCTACCGGAAACCGCGAACAGCACATGCTCGACCACTGCAAATCCATCGCCACGCGTGCCAAACTCGACCCGACGAAATTCGATCTGAAGACGTTTCGTTCCACCTATGCCACAGGAATGCTGCGAAGGGGGTTCGACGTACGGACCGTTCAACACTGGATGAGCCACAAGTCCCTTGAGACCACGATGCGCTACCTGGCGCCGGCCACTGATGTTCATGACGAAGTAGATTTAGTGACAATTCCGTCCGTCGGCAAGGCCGACGCGGCGCCCCGAAAGGCCGCGGCACGCGAGTCCCGTTCCTCCCGGAAGGCACGGTTGGTACAGTCGCGGGCCGTTGGGGAGTAACAGGTTCCGCGTTAGCAACGCAGGCAGGTCTGTAAACCGCGCAGAAAGCCGCCTTTTCAGGTAGGCATGGCCGAAACCGCCGAGGATTGAGATAATGGATTGAAGGACGTCACCATGCAGATCACGTTGGAACTGCCGGAAGACATCGCAAAGGGACTCGGAACCAGGTGGAAGGATCTGCCTCGTGCGGCATTGGAAAGTCTGGCACTCGAAGCATACCGGTCCCAGGCGCTTACGGCGGCTCAGCTTCGCAGGCTGCTCGGTTTCGAAACGCGAATGCAGGTGGACGCCTTTTTGAAGGAACACGAAGTTTACGACTTGACGGTGGCGGATTTCGAGCAGGACCGGGAGACACTCCGCCAGCTCCGAGCGAGAGAAGCTCAGCTTTGAGCCGGCTCTCGACATGGTTGTCGTCGCAGACACTTCGCCAATTAACTACCTCGTTCTAATTGAGCAGATCGATCTGCTAACGCGGCTGTACACGCGAATTCTGATTCCCCCTGCCGTTCTGGCAGAACTCAAGCATCCGCTCGCACCGAAACCGGTAAGCGACTGGGCCTGCGATCCGCCTAAATGGCTGGAAGTTCTTAGCCCGAAAGACAGCCTGACCCTCGCGCAGCTTGATCTGGGAGAAACCGAGGCGATCGCGCTCGCAACTGAAATGCATGCCGAGGTACTACTTATTGATGAGCAGGCCGGACGGCAGGAGGCAGTTCGCAGAGGGCTGAGGGTTGCCGGAACGCTCTCCGTGCTCGACGAAGCCGATCAGGCCGGGCTCGTCAGTTTCGACCAGGCAGTTACTCAACTACGGAAAACTAGTTTCCGCGTGTCCCAGGCCGTGATCTCCGAGATCATGCAAAAGCGATCTCGCTGACCCAGCTATCTTCCCGCAATCCACGAATCCATACCGCCGGCCAGGTCGGACTCTTCGATCATTTGACAGGCATTCCGTTTCACTCTATTAATTCTATGTAGACCGGCTGCCGCGCAACTCGTTTGCGTTCGGCAAGGCATCGGAGTTTTGCTNNAACCGCGACATTTTTGATTTACTTGAATCTTGCGAAAAGCTGTTGACGGCGCGCGAAGTCGCCCGCATTCTCTCGATCAGCGAAAAAACCGTCTACAGCTACGTGTCCCGCAATCTGATACCGCATTACAAGATCGAGGCGAACGTTCGGTTCCGGGCTCGGGACCTTGCCAACTGGTTAAGGCGACATGCCTCGCTCGTCCACAGCCAGCCGGGCGTCGCGCCAAAAACAGCCGCGCTGCGCACGTAGTGAAGTTCGCACGGATCACAATGGCGCCGGGTCTCTGGTCGGATCGCATTTCGTCGCTCGCTGAAACGCTCAGGTCTCGACAAATGAAGTCGGGCGGGTGGGCGTATTTCGACTCCGTGCAGGAGAGCCTCGAAGCCACGTGCTTAGCTGAGCTCGCGCTCGCACCTGAAAGGCACGCAAACAGTAGTGAGGCTATCTTGTTTCTGCTGAAATCGCAGCTTAGCGATGGCGGCTGGCCGGCGTTTCTCGGGGATTCCGAGGGGAGCTGGACGACAGCGCTCGCGCTATGCACNNNATCCCGACAAGTATGGCTGGCCTTGGGTTACGGGCTCCGCAAGCTGGGTCATCCCCACAGCGTTCAGCATCATCGCCATTGAGCAATTCACTGTCTGCAATCGCTCAGAGGAATCGGAGAAGCGCATCCATTTGGGCGTGGAGATGCTTCTGGACCGCGAATGTGTTGACGGGGGGTGGAACTCGGGAAACA
>PLEX01000009.1:0-533 GCA_003136575.1 Bryobacterales bacterium
TTCAGCACAGCGGTCGCCGACGCCAGCAATGCCGTCCCAGTCAATGTGTGCACCAGGCGCAAAATCGTCGCCCCATGCCACGGCCCATGCTTTGCGCCAAAGAAATAACCCACCGCCGTTGTAACCAGGATGAGCCACGTGATGCGCGGCTTGGTCAAGGCAAGATAGTCCTTCGCTATCGCGATTTTCGTGGTGTTCGTCGTCATTTTATCTCCTCTCAAAACTAGAAGAACCGCGAAAAAGCGAACGCGGATCGCCGACAAGACGAATGTAGCGCAAAATAACCGACAGTTGGAAAGCGTGCGGCATCTTACGCCGTCCCGGCACGTCAAGGCAGCCATCCTCGCGGTAACTGGTCACAAGAGCGCTCCAAAAAGACTATTTTCCCCTGCCCTTCGGCGCGGTTCGTCAGGGATCGAGGTGCTGAGAATGGACTGCGGACTGAGCGCAAAGCTCGCATGACGGCGCGTGTTCCGCGCCGATCTACAGATAGAGACACCATCCCTAAGCCTTCGGCTTAGGTTTGCGGCGGC
>PLEX01000009.1:704-3956 GCA_003136575.1 Bryobacterales bacterium
CGGAGTCCACGACTTCGTGCGGAGCCGGACGCGGGCGAAGGACGGGTCGGCTGGACGTAGCACCATCGATCCGCGCCCAGTCAGCAAGCCAGTGGCGGCGGGAACTTCTCCGGCGTCGGCATCCAACGAGCAAGTGCAGCGCAACATCGCGGCACTCAAAGCGCGTACCACAACGACGGAACCGGGCCCGCCAGCATTTGAGTACGACCCGGACCAGCCGCTCCGACTTAAGCGATAAAGGCGGGAGTAGATTCAGGCCGAACCAGAACGGCTCCCAAAAGCCGACTTGCTGCGCCAGCAAAGTGCTTTATGGGGGAGGGCGAACTCGCAGCCGAAAAATTGACACAGTACCTGAAGTCAGTTCGCTTCACGATCTACACAAAGGACCTCTCGCAAAACTGGTCGCCGCTGGTCAGATGCGGGCAGCGGAAGACGGGAACGTCGAGATTCTGGAGAGGTTCTGGAATTTCGAAACAGCGAAGGACATTCCGGAGGTAGTGCCGCCGATCCTTGTCTATGCCGATCGTCTCGCAACCCATGATAGCCGCAACGCGGATGCCGCGCGGATGATCTACGAACAACGATCGCACCAGCATTCCGTCCCGCAATACGCGGTCTTAATTCCGGTCGAAATGGAACCGGTTGAGGTCAGGCAACCGAAATCTGGGCAACGAACATAGCAATCATTCCGTTTTGGAACCCCCTATAGATGCTTGTCTATAAATTTCATATCATTGATTTTAAAGTATATATTGACGTATTAGCAAAATGTACTTGAGCTGGTAAGACACTATTGACTTGTGCTTGCACAGCATAATACACTTTTACTTGTACGGCACAAAACACTTGTATTGATCCTCGCATTCAAGGCGGCGCGGAATGTCGACTCCCAACGAAAAACTAGCTGCCTCGCTGACTGCCCTGCAGGCGCTTCAGAAAGACGGGCGGCGTGTCTTCAGGTCCGACGAGCTTAGCCGCGTCAATCGTGAGCGGCTGCTTCAAAATGGCTTCATTCAGGAGGTGATAAAAGGATGGCTGATTTCCTCAACCCCGAGTGCCCGTACCGGCGATACCACGCGATGGTACGCGTCTTTCTGGGAGTTTTGTNNCGATTCGCTGAGGAATGGCATCTTTCGCCGGAGCAATCGCTTTTGCTTCACGCCGAAAACACTGTCATTCCCTCTCAAACCGTGGTAAACAGCCCTCGGGCTGCAAACAACAAGATCGAGCTCCTGTTCGGAACGTCGCTCTACGACCTCAAGGAGCAATCCATGCCACCTATGACGGACTTGGTCATGAGGGATGGGCTCAGGATCTTTTCGGCTGCGGCGGCTCTCGTGGGAGTGTCGGAGGCTTTCTTCACGCGCAACCCGGTCGAAACCCGTGTCGTCCTCGCCAGCATTCGCGACGCCTCCGACGTTCTTCGTCGACTTTTGGAGGGCGGACGCTCGGTGGTGGCCGGCAGGCTCGCCGGCGCATTTCGTCATAGCAGGCGCTCAGAGCTTGCCGACGAAATCCTCGCGACAATGAAGTCCGCGGGGTACGATGTCCGGGAGACTGACCCCTTCGCACCGCAGCTAGTGCTTGCGGCATTGCCCACTACAGCGCCGCCAATCGTCGGGCGGGTGCGGGCGATGTGGGAATCCATGCGCGGCCGTGTCCTGGAGATCTTCCCCGAACCGCCGGGAATCCCGCAAGACAGAGAGAAGTATTTGCAGTCTGTCGATGACATCTATCGCAACGACGCTTACCATTCCCTTTCGATTGAGGGGTACACCGTGTCCGCCGAGCTGATCGAACGGGTACGAGCTGGCAACTGGAATCCTGATCACCACGATGCTGACCAGCAGAGCCGCGATGCTCTTGCTGCGCGGGGCTATTGGCAGGCCTTTCAGTCCGTGAAGGGAAACGTCGCCGAAATCATCGGCGGCGGAAATCCCGGCAGTCTCGTGCGAAACAGTCATCGTGAGTGGTATCGCGAACTGTTTCAACCCTGCGTAGCGGCAGGCCTGATAGCTCCGGCTGCGCTTGCGGGTTATCGCAATGATGCCGTTTATTTGCGCAAGTCACGATACGTGCCGCCACGCTGGGAGGCGGTGCGCGATGCTATGCCGACGCTTTTTGATCTGTTGGAAAACGAAACAGAACCCGGCGTCCGCGCCGTACTCGGCCACTGGCTATTTGGTGATGTCCATCCGTATCCCGACGGGAACGGTCGGATGGCTCGCTTCCTTATGAATACAATGCTGGCTTCCGGGGGTTATCCCTGGACAGTGATCCGCGTTGAGGACCGTACACTCTATCTCGCTGCATTGGATCGCGCCAGCGTTGATCTTGATATCGAACCGTTCGCCCGTTTCATAGCTGAGCGTGTGCGGTGGTCGATGGGGGAAGCGAAACAGTGATCGACGGCTTGCCGTCTGCCTCGACCATGAAAATTGAAAGATGCGCTTCGCATTTCAGATTCGACTGAGATATATCCTTCCAGGACGCTCGCGATACCTCGTGCATAACCTGGCCCCCCTGACGGTCACATCGATCACCGAGGCGAATTGTCCGTCTTCAGGGTATCGATCTTCCGTCCATAGACCCGTTGCGTGATGTCGGCATGGGTAGCCGTCAACCGTCTCCATGTCAGAGCGAAGATTTAACCGGGTCGCATCCCACCCAGTATTGCTAGTTTCGCGATCAAACGCTCCCGCTGTTCGAGAGCGCCAAAACATATCTGCACCTCCTTTATCGTCATGACCCGGTGAAGCGGCTTCTTTGCCTCTCTGGGCGTGAACAAGAGCAGGGCGGGATTACGTTCCATCTGGCCCTCCGCCACGGCCAAATCGAAAATCTGCTTCATGTCCCNNCACCGCAGATGATCGACGACCGAAAACGACAGCTCATCCTTTTTGGCCTTCAGGTCGAGCAAATCCTGAAGCTCGTCCCGCCGAAACCCCGCAATCTCCCGACCCCTGAATGCTGCAACCAGATGAACTGAAATCCTGTTCACCTTGTTTTCCCACGTCAAGTCCTTCCACTTCCGGCTGTAATACGGAAAGTAAACTTTCTCGACGAACTCCCCAAACCTCTCCGCCCGGTTGGTTTCGCCCGTTGCCCGTTCGTCCGCGACGATCCTGGCGACTTCCTCCCGAGCCTCGCCCTTGGTCATCTCTTTGGTGAAACCAACAACTTTGCTCTTTCGCTTGCCGTCGGCGTACCACATCGTTAATCACCATAACTGTCCGGCTATAAGTCGAACAG
>PLEX01000009.1:3984-4215 GCA_003136575.1 Bryobacterales bacterium
AAGAAGAGTTCCACTTGCCAACGGGCCTTGTAGATCAGGGCGATGGTGAGAGCCGGAAGAGTAAAGTTGTTCGTCAGGAATTTGAATCTCTGTCTGGTTTTGACATCGAGATAACTGATGCGGCGCAGCGCGTCCGGATGCACCTTCACGGAACCGATGGACGTCAGTATCACGGTGTGGTCGGATCGAACGCCAGTCGCCTTGTCCACCGGGCGCGAGTAGCGGCGCTGA
>PLEX01000241.1 GCA_003136575.1 Bryobacterales bacterium
GAAGGCGCGGCGATGATCCGCACCAAGGGCGAAGCCGGGTCGGGCAACATTGTGGAAGCGGTCCGCCACATGCGCACGATCGTGAAAGAGATGCGGCAACTGACGGTGTTGGGCAAGGAAGAGCTGGTGCACGAGGCCAAGCTGCTGCAGGCGCCGCTCGAACTGGTCGAGTGGGTAGCGGAACACGGCAAGCTACCGACGCCGAACTTCTCCGCGGGTGGAATCGCGACGCCGGCCGATGCCGCGCTGGTGATGCATCTCGGCGCCGAAGCGGTGTTTGTCGGCTCGGGCATTTTCAAGAGCGAAGATCCGGCAGCGCGGGCGCGCGCCATTGTAATGGCGACGACGTATTACAAGGATCCGTACAAGCTGCTCGAAGCGAGCGAGGATCTGGGCGGCGCGATGCCGGGACTTGAAATCTCCAAAATGGCTGAAAGCGAATTGATGCAGACGCGTGGGTGGTAGCCGTGTCTACCACCAATGGCGCGGTCAGGAAGCGCGTAGGGGTCCTTGCACTGCAGGGGGACTTTGACGCGCATGCGAAGGCGATTGCCTCGGCGGGCGGCGAGCCCGTCGAGGTGCGGACAGGGGAACAACTTCGCGCGGTGGACGGGCTGGTGATCCCCGGTGGCGAGAGCACGACCATGCTCAAGCTGCTCAATATGATGGATCTGGTGGAACCGCTGGCCGAGTTTGCGCGAACTAAACCCGTGTTCGGAACGTGTGCCGGCGCAATTCTGCTGGCGACCGAAGTCCTGAACCCTTCGCAGCAGAGTTTCGGAGCGATGGATCTGACGGTGGAGCGTAACGCGTATGGGCGCCAGATCGATAGCCGTGTTGCGACGATTTCCCCGGCTGCGGAATTCCAGCGGCGCGCCGGCGAGGGCGACGTGGAAGCCGTATTCATTCGCGCGCCGATCATTCGGAGGACAGGTCCGGGCGTTACCGTGCTTGCCGAGTACGATGGCGATCCGGTGCTGGTGGAACAGGGCCGTCACCTGGTTGCTACCTTCCATCCGGAACTGACTCACGATTCGAGGGTACACAAATTATTCCTGAGCAAGATCTGAAGCGCGTTATTTTCGTTTGTCTCGGCAACGTTTGCCGCAGTCCCATGGCGGAAGGGTTCGCGAATTGTTACGGCGCGGACGTGCTGCGGGCGGAAAGCTGCGGACTTGCGCCCGCGCCTCGCGTGCCGCGCCACGGCATTGCGGCGATGGAGGAGAAGAATATCGACATCTCGGCGCACGTATCGCGGCGGTATGATCCGGAGGTCGCGGCGGTCGCGGATATTGTGGTCAATATGTCGGATTATCAGCTGCCCGGTCCTCCGCCGCGCAACTTAGTCGAATGGGAGATTGTCGATCCATACGGACAGCCCATTGAAGCGTTCCGGGAAACGCGCGACACGCTGGAGCGGAAGGTGATGGATCTCATTCTGGCTTTGCGAAAAGGGTAGTGACCCGCAACCAGACGATTGCGGAAATCACCCGGAAGCTGGTCGGATTCTACAACCCCGCTCGCATCTATTTGTTCGGATCGGTCGCTCGCGGCAAAGTCGGGCCAAACAGCGATCTGGATTTTCTGGTCGTCGTTCCGGACGATACACCGGAGGAGCAATTGGGTACCGGCGCGGCCCCCGGGCCGTGCGCGGGACAGGTTTCGCCAGGGATATTGTGCTGTGGCGAACGACCGATTTCGAGGAACGGGCCGCCTTGGTCGTGACGTCGTCAGGTACACTGGAGTTGAGGCTTAAGCGTGGAAAAGCAATTGACCAGTGACTCGAGAACGGTTTCGCTGCCGCCGGAGTCTCCTGAGTCGGAGAGCGAGAAGGTGCCCGTCAACGGAACATCTGCCGGCATCCGCTACGCCTCCGATGAACAGTTTCAGAAAGCCCAGCGGAAGACCAGCGCTCAGCACGCCGGCCTGTTTCGCCGTCTCGCCAAATAGCCTCACCCGCAACGACGGTCTTCCCCTTTGGAACAAGAACCCGTCTTTCTCACACCAGAACAGATCGACTCCATTCACCGTGACCAGATTGAAGCGTGGGGTGGCTTGCACGGCCTTCGCAGCGAGGGCGGTCTGGAATCGGCCATCGCCCAGCCCATGAATGTGTATTTCTACGGCGATGGCGACCTTTTCGAAATAGCTGCCGCCTACGCTTACTACCTTGCCGAGAGTCAGGCATACTTGGACGGTAATAAGCGGACTGCCGTACAGGCGGCGTTAGACTTTCTCGAAATCAACGGCGTCGATACCAGCCCGTTGCCGGAAATGGCTACCTACGAAGCCATGATCCGGGTGGCGAGCCACGAACTGGATCGCCCCGGTTTGGCTGTATTCTTACGGAAAGAATTGAAGCCGACAAGCTGAGTCTTCCACCGAATGGCGGACTCCCCGCGGGAATGCCGACGACGCGACATGAAGAACTTCTTCTGCATGTCGCCTGAGTTCAGGCGTCATGACGCCTCTGCTCCTCCGTTTTCGCAAAACCGGGGTTACAATACGAAAGCGAGATGTCGTTCGAAGATTACAAGGTCGTGATGTACCGCAATCAACCAGACGGGTGGGTGGCGGAAATACCGGCGGTGCCGGGCTGTTATGCCCTGATGCCGACCCGTGACGAGGCGCTGGCCGAATTGGCCGACGTATTCGAAATGATCCGGGCCGAATAGCGCGACGCCGGACGGCAGCTTCCCACCGATACCATCGAACTGGTTCATGCCTGGCGGGCGGGGCCGTCAGGTCGGCAGTCACGAAAGGTGCCGGCACGCCGATGGACGCGCCGTCACCATTCCACGGCATGGCGGTGGCGGCATTGGTCCGCCGTTGTTTCACCGGATACTGAGACAAATGGGAATCGACCAGAAGCAGTTCGACGATCTGAAGTGATTGGCTTCGTTCCGCCCTCATTTCTTCAGGCCCACCTGTCAGTTCAGCACCACCGTGTACGTCGGCGGTCCGGCGGCGGTCTGCGCCAGACTGAGAAAACGCGTTCCGTCGGCGGCGGATTCCCAAAACGGGGAAACCAGAAGTCCGAAGGGGTGGGGACTTCCGGCCCGGAACGCCGGATTGTTCGCAGTTTCAACAGCCATCACGTGACCATCCTGAGAACGATAGTAAAGCTCCTTGCCGTCACCGCGCCAGTGCGGGCTGGTTCCGAATCCATTGGAGATTGGCCACTTGCCACTCGCCTCAATTGCAGTCCCGGCGGAGTTCATGGAAAACGACCGAACGTAGACCTCGTTCTGACACGGCTCGTCCGACGTGTAAGCTACCCAATGGCCATCGGGAGAAAAGCGAGCCTGGCTCTCGTTGAACTCCGTTACCAGAAATGGGACCGGCTTCATGCCGCCGTCCAGCGGAAGTACCCAAAGGTCACTTTTCGTTTTCGGCTGAACTATTGCGTATAACAGGAAACGCCCGTCGCGCGACCAACTCGTGGGAATCTTGTCCTCGCCGGATTTAAGCAGAACCTCCTCGTCCGTCGCACCGTTCGCCGGCTTTTGATAGAGGTTGTATGCGCCGTCCCGGTTCGAGCTGAAAGCGATTCGGCGACCATCCGGCGACCAGACTGGATATGCATCTACGAGAGAGCCAAACGTAAACCGCGCGCTGGCTCCGCTGCGAGAGAGATCCAGCAGCCATATGTTGCCCGCGTCCGCTGCCTCGATGTTCTTCGTCAGGGCCAGCCGGGTCCCGTCCGGCGAAAGCCCTATTCCGACTGCACCATCGACGGGTTCTCCGACGGTTCCCGCGATCTTGCCTTCCCTATCGAACCACGTGGCCTGTTGGCCCAGACTGGTGGCGCGGGGCGGTAAGACCAGGACGCCATTGGCTGAAGCCGAAAATGGCGTGTAGGTGGCACCAAGACGGCTTTTCTTAACCTGCTCGGCAACGAGCGCAGCCGGCCCTATCGGCTCCAACCGGCGGTTATCGAAAAGCTGGGCCATTAGCGTGGCTCCGCGAATGAAGAGCAGGTAACCGGTGCTCGGATCCGCTGAGGGCGCATACACTGGCTGCGAGTTGCTGGCGACCAACGGATTGGAACTCTGCTGTTCCGGTTTTGCGGCCAGGGAGCCGACATAAATGGCACTCTTCCCCTCGTCCGTCGAGGAGCGAATATACACGAAATGCCGCCCGTCCGGCAGGAAGGAGGGGCAGTATTGGGAGTTTTCGTGACGGGCGGAATCGAGGGCAGTGATTTGGACCGGAACTCCGCCGGCGGCAGGAACACGAAATAAGCCCACCCTCCGGTCGCCGAAGACGATCACGTTGTCCTGGCTCCACGCGCCGCCTCCCCATAACAATTGGCGGACAGGTCCGTCACGGTCTGCGGAACACCGCCAGCCGCCTCGATCTTTTTGAGCTTCCCTTCGACTAGCCCCAATACTGTTCACTTAACGATCCTGATTCGTTTGGAGATATCGATACGGCGAGTCGGGAAGCGCCGTCGTGGCCGCAGGTTATAGTTGCTCATTTTCCGCTTCACTCCGCGCGGGTTGATTCGGTTCCGGCTGGAACTGACTCGCTCCTGGAGAATCTCATCAAGGATAGCCTCATGCAGGGCTTTCTTCTGCTGAGGGGGGAATAGCGCCAAAGCGGGCCATGCGTCGCTGGACAACCCGCACCGAGTGCAGGAAGGAAAGCCGGTCAGGATCTTCATCGGCCTTCAGGGCGGCTTCGTGCATAAGGCCCCGTATTGCGAAGTGAGCCATCAGGAGGCCATAGAACTCCTGCCGGGCCAGTTCCGGAGTCTTGCTGCGCAGCACGATCTGTGCTCCGCGCAGATGCGTTTTGAGTTCGTCGAGGGCGGTTTCGATTTCCCATCGTTCGTGATAAAGCGCGGCCAGTTCTTTGGCGGGTGCCTGCTCAGGGTCCAGCAGGGTCGTGATCAGGCGGTAGATCGGCTCGGCTCCCGCAACGTCCTTCAGGCGATAGTCGATCACTCGGACCACAATCCCGTCGCGCTGCTTCCGGCGATGCGAGGTCGAAGCGTAAATGCGGCTGAGGTACGAACCGTCCGGCAGGCGCCGGTCCACCTCCAGGCGGGCATTCTGACGGGCTCGCCAAAGTAGGTCCGCGCCGGTTTTCGCCGCCGCGCGCCAGAGCTGATAGCCGGGGAAAAAGCGATCCGCAAGACACAGCATCCCTTTGCGCAGGGCGGGCACGACTTTACCGGCCAGCGTGATTTCGTCGGTAGAGTACGGGCCCATGCAGGCGCCAAACAGGACATGGGTTCCGTTCTCCAGCAAGGACACGAAGCGCAGCTTGGAAAAGGCGCTGGACCCGCGGCTGGCGCCGGGACGTCCAAACTCTTTTTCGTTTTCCGCCGTGTCGGCGATGTCCAGTGTGCTGCCATCCAGACTGACCAGCCGCCATTGCCGGTACCAGGCTCCCTTGGTGCGTTTCTCGGCAATGGGGAGCACCACAGCTTCGTACAGTTGTTTCAGCGGCTCGGCTCCCAGCCGGCTTCGCGCCTGCGAGATTCCCGACTTGCCGGCGACCCTTACCGTTACCGACGGATCCAGCAGCCACTGCACTCCTTCCAGCAGACAACGCAGTACTTCGCGATAAGACGATCGCATGTACAGCGCCAGCGCGATCACGTAGTAGACGACGACGTGAGCGGGCAAATCCCGCTCACGGACGCTGGAGCGTTCGGTCTGCTTCAGAACCGCATCCACCTTCTCGCGCGGAAAAAATCTGGCCACCACGCCCAAACTGATGTAATCTGTGATGCGGCTCCCAGTTGGTAA
>PLEX01000226.1 GCA_003136575.1 Bryobacterales bacterium
GCCGGTGCGCTTGCCATTGCGGGTCTGAAGCATGTAGAGCTTCTTTTCCTGAATGGTGAACTCGAAATCCTGCATGTCCTTGTAGGCTTTTTCGAGGTTCGTGGTAATTTCGACGAGCTGATCGAAGGCTTCCGGCATGACGACACGGAGATCGGAAATCGGCTCCGGCGTGCGGATGCCGGCGACGACGTCTTCACCCTGCGCATTGAGCAGGAATTCGCCGTAAAACACTTTCTCTCCGCTGCCGGGGTCGCGCGTGAAGCCGACGCCGGTGGCGCAGTTGTCGCCCATATTGCCGAACACCATGGCCTGCACGTTGGCGGCAGTACCGATATCGTCCGGAATCTTCTCCATCTTGCGATAGTAGTTGGCTTTGTCGTTCCACCAGGAGCCAAACACGGCGCCGACGGCGAGCGAAAGCTGTTCGCGCGGATCGGTGGGGAAGGGCCTCTTCGTGTCCTTGAGAACCAGCTTCTTGTAATCGACGATGATGGCCTGAAGGTCCGCGGCGGTCAGGTCGGTGTCGCTCTTCGCCTTCACCTTGGCCTTGCGCGCGTCAAAGATGTGGTCGAAGTCTTCCATCTCGATATTGAGCGCGACTTCGCCGAACATCTGGATAAAGCGGCGGTAACAATCGTAGGCGAAACGGGGGTTGCCGGATTTCTCGGAGAGGCCCGCGGTGGTTTCGTCGTTAAGACCCAGGTTGAGGATGGTGTTCATCATGCCAGGCATGGAGAACTTCGCGCCCGAGCGGACACTGAGCAGCATGGGATTCTTCGGATCGCCCAGCTTCTGGCCCATGGTCTTTTCGAGCTTGACGAGAGCTTTGTCGATTTCGTCGTGGATCTCGGCCGGGATCTGCTTCTGGTTTTCGAAATACACGTTGCAGACGTGGGTGGCGATGGTGAAGCCGGCGGGGACGGGAAGTCCGTTGCGGCACATTTCCGCGAGTCCGGCGCCTTTGCCGCCGAGAATATCTTTCATTTTGCCGTTGCCGTCGGCGGTACCGCCGCCGAAGGAATATACGTTCTTACTCATTTGTTCTCCTGAGAGGTAGTTACGATTTCTGAAAAGTCCGCGATAGTGGAAAATTCATTTAATATGCTGCGTAGCAGCAAGAGACGGTTAGTTCTGATGCCGGGGTCTGGCGCGTTCACAAGAACGCTCTCGAAGAAGCGGTCTACGTGCGGTCGCAGCGACGCGATAAGTGAAAGCTTGGAGACATAATCCGGAAGCGAGCCTATCTTCTTACTGACGTCAAGGTACTGGTAGTACAATGCTTTTTCAGGTTCAACTTCGAGGCGCCCAGGGTCGAGGAGCTCATTGTGATCCAAAACCGCGTCCCGCAAAATGTTGTTAATTCGTTTGAAGCCTGCCGCAAGAGGCTCGAAATCACGCGTCGGTCGAACCTGCTGAACGGCCGCTAGACGTTGCTCGACATCTACCAGGCTGTCTGAACCCGCTTTGAGCACGGCGTTGACCTCGTCGTACTTGAAACCAAGAACTTCACGGAAGTAATATCGGACACGGTCGAAGAAGAATTCTTTGAGTGCTGTGTCCGCACCCAGCATCTGAGGGATGGTCAGCTTGAGTTTGCCCTCGACGATGATCTTTACGACTCCTTGGGCTGCGCGGCGAAGCGCGAACGGATCTTTCGATCCGGTCGGAATCATGCCGATGCCGAAACAGCCCCGCAACGTATCGAGTTTGTCTGCGATGGCCACTAGTTGTGCGGTCCGCCCGCGCGGAATCGAATCTTCCATGCTGACCGGCTTGTAGTGGTCGTAGATTGCCGTCGCGACTTCCTCGGGTTCGCCCTGAGTGCGGGCATACAGGCCGCCGACGATACCCTGTAGTTCTGTGAATTCTTTGACCAGTTCTGTCGTGAGGTCGGTTTTGCACAACAGCGCGGCGCGTTCGGCATGGGCGTCGCCACCGAGTTCCTTCACAAGGTCGACAACTTTGTTCGTCTTCTCCAGATACGAACCGAGCTTCGCCTGGAATGTGACGTTCGCGAGATCCTGCACACGCTCGGATAGTTTGCGCTTCTGATCGGAATCCCAAAAAAAACGGGCGTCATTGAATCGAGAGATCAGGACGCGTTCGTTGCCGAGTCGGATGAGTCCATCGGGGTCGCCGTCCGTATTTGTGACGGCAACAAATTGTGGGGCGAGTTTGCCGTTTGCACCCTCTACCGAAAAATACTTCTGGTGGACCTTCATCACCGTCGTCAGGACTTCGCCAGGCAGATCGAGAAACGACGGATCGAAATTGCCTGTGATCGGCGTCGGCCATTCCGTCAGGTTGACCAGCGTGTTCAGAAGGTCGTTATCGCACTTGTACTTCGTCGGAACGGCCTGAATGCGCTTCCGGCGTTCGTCGGCGGAGAGAATCACGAAATTGGCGCGAAGCTGCTCTTCGTAGTTTTCGTATGTGACAGGGAAACGATATGCGCCGAGCTTGCGATGGCCACTCGATTCGTTGCCGGACCTGACATCGGCACCGGTGATTTCGAACGGGATTACTTGATTATCGAGTAACGCGACTACCCAGCGTATCGGACGAATGAACCGCGCACCGCCTTTGCCCGGCCAGAGCATCGTCTTCGGGAACGGCGTTTTCAGAATGAGTTGCGGGAGCGATTCAGCCAGGATCTCGACGGTGGCGCGGCCAGGGGTCTTACGAACGTAACTGTATTTTTCGGCCTTGCCGTCGGAGAGGATTTCCAGTTGCGAAGGATCGACTCCCTGCTTCTTGGCAAAGCCGGCAACGGCCGGCGCTGGCGCGGATTTCGCAGGCCCCCAAACTCGTTCTTCGGAATCCGGCTGACGCGGGATCAGCCCTTCGGTACGCACGACGAGACGTCTCGGCGTGGCATCAGTGCGGATTGTGGCTTCGCCCGCACGGAGGTTCTTCGTGAGATCGACGATCGCGCCGCCGAGATATTCGAGCGCGCCCGCCAGCATCCAGTCGGGAATCTCTTCACAGCCGATTTCGAGGAGGAAGTTCATGCTTGTGCCTCCGGGGACAAGGCGCAGGCCAAAGGCCTACTCCACATGCGGGGGCGGCAGGCGGAACCGCCTGCCCCACAAAAACAAGCAAAGGTCATGCAGCCACCTCAGCGCTCGCCGCGACAACCGCCTGCTGATCCACCCACGCCTCAGCCACACCGACCGCCAACTTGCGAACGCGGGCGATCACGCCGACGCGCTCCGTCACGCTGATCGCGCCGCGGGCGTCGAGCGTGTTAAACAAATTGCTGCACTTCAAAACGTGATCGTAAGCGGCCAGCAATGGATAGCGGCCTTTTTCCGTCGAATCCGCATAAAGATCGATCAGGCGACGGGCTTCGCCTTCGTGGATTTCGAAAAGCTTCCATAGCGTCGGCACGTGCGCGGCTTCGAAGTTGTAGACCGAGTATTGCAGTTCATCCGTATAGCGAACATCGCGATAGGTCACCCCGGGCGTCCAGACGATGTCGTAAAGGCTGTCGACGCCCTGCAGGAAAGACGTCAGCCGCTCCAGTCCATAGGTAATTTCGGCGGGGATCAGATCGAGATCGATGCCCCCACACTGCTGGAAATAAGTGAACTGCGTGATCTCGAGTCCATCCAGCATCACCTGCCAGCCCACGCCCCACGCTCCGAGCGTCGGCGATTCCCAGTTGTCTTCTTCGAGCTTGATATCGTGCTTTCTCAGATCGATGCCGATGGCTTCGAGGCTGCCCATGTACTGTTCGATCACGTCCGTCGGCGTCGGCTTCAGAATCACCTGAAGCTGCATGTGCTTGTAGAGGCGATTCGGATTGTCGCCATAGCGGCCATCGGCGGGCCGGCGGCTGGGCTGCACGTAAGCGGTTCGGTAGGGCTTCGGACCGAGCACGCGGAGGAACGTCTCAGGGCACATGGTTCCCGCGCCGACTTCCATGTCGAACGGCTCCTGAATAATGCAGCCGCGCTCGCCCCAGTATTGTTTCAGCCGGAGGATCATTTCCTGGAGTGTCAGTGCGTTCGGTGAAGGCATTGTCGATGTATCGGGAGGGCGCAGGGCGTCAGGCCGCGGCTTCGAGAACCGGGACGGTTATCAGCTTTCGTTCAATGTGGGATTCGATGCGCTGCGCCAGAAAGCGGCGCAGATCGGCGGCGGTAGCCTGCGTCCACGCGCGTTCGGGCAGTTGGCTGAGCGGAGTTCGAAGCATCTCCTGAACGATGGCGCGGGAGTCCGCGGACATTTCATATGCGCTGCTCAGATGCTGCGTGCGGCGGCACTCGGCGCAGTGGAGGCCGGAACTGAAGCGGCTGAAAAAGGCGCGCGTGGGGTGTTCGGGGTCTTCGAGCCAACTGCCGCAATCGAGGCAGACATTCATTTCCGGCAGAAATCCGGACAGTTTCACAGCCCACAGGCTGAAGTAGGTGACGGCGCGCCAGACCGCGCCCGCGGCAGCGGAACGCAAATGTTCGAGCACCGTGGTGAGCAATCTGAAATACTTTTCGCCAGGTTCGCTGGCGGGCAGGAGTTGTTCGGAGACTTCGGCGAGGAAATCGAGAGCGCACGCCGCGGAAAAATCGTGAATCACGGAAAACTGCGACTGGACGAGTTCGCAGGAATCGATGGTGACAAGTTCGCGATTCTCTCGCTGGTAGTAAGACATTCTGATCTGCGAAAGCCGTTCGAGGCCCGACCCGAATCCGCTCTTCGGCCGCCTCGCGCGACGTGCGATCCCACGCAGTTTGCCGTGGTCGCGGGTGAAGAAGCTCACTACGGCGTCCGCTTCCCGAAAGGGCCATGTTTGCAGGACGAAAGCTTCGCTCACACGAGCGGACATATATATCGATACAGCCGGAATACCAAGGTTATCACGGTGCCGGATGCGGGTTGACCCGTTGTGGTGAGGCGATGCCGGAGAGAAACGGTGACTGCGAATCGGCTGTGCGCCAGGGCATTGTTACGATGCGACGACGGTCGGTCGTCCTCGAATTCCGCCGCTATCGGCGAGCCGCCAGCGACCCGAGGCTCGATACGGCGTCACGCACACCTGCCCGACTGGTTGCGGCTGCAGCACGGCTATCAAACCCGGGTCAACGCCCTGTTGCGGAGCGATATGGAGGCGCACAAATCGCAACGGCGGAGACTTCGTGTCTTCCCACGCTGTTACAATTCTGGACTGTGACTGAATCTTCGCCGCCCGCGACCGGCGGGCCTTCGACCCGAATCGTCTCCATCCAGCGCTGGTCGATCGCGCTACTCGTTGCCGGCGGCGCGCTGAACTATGTCGACCGGGCCACCTTGTCCGTCGCCAACAAACTCATTCAGGACGATCTCGGAATCCCCGTGGCGAAGATGGGCCTGCTGCTTTCCGCCTTCCTATGGGCCTATGCATTCGCGCAGTTGCCGGTGGGCGGCCTGATCGACCGGTTCGGCCCGCGCAGAATGCTCGGGCTGGGGCTGTTCAGCTGGTCGATAGCGCAGGCGGCCGGAGGACTTGTGACGGGCTTCGGCGTTTTCATCGCGGCGCGGGCAGCGCTGGGAATCGGCGAAGCGCCGTTGTTCCCGGGCGGGGCTCGGGTCGTGCGCGACTGGTTCGGAATTCGCGAGCGCGGGTTCGCTACGGGGTTGTGCCAGTCGGCGTCGTCGCTCGGCAACTTCATCGCCGTGCCCCTGCTGACGTTCCTCATGCTTAGGCTGAACTGGCGCTGGATGTTTCTGATTGTCGGCGCTGCGGGCGTGGCTCTGGCCGCAGTGTGGTGGAGCGTTCATCGCGATCCGTCGGAGGTTACGTTGACGCCGGAAGAAGTTCGCTATCTGACGGAAGGCGACGAAAACGCGACGGCACGCCGCCCGTCGTTCGCCGAATGGCGGCGATTGTTCGCGCACAGAACCACGTGGGGCATGATCGCCGGATTTTTCGGGACGATTTACACGCTTTGGCTGTACACGGGATGGTTGCCGTTTTACCTGGAACACGAACGCCACATGAGCGTAGCGCGGGTGGGGATGGTGGCCGCGATTCCTTATTTCTTCGGCTGCGTCGGCGCGGTGACGGGCGGCTGGCTTTGCGACCTGCTCACGCGGCGCGGGTGGGCGCCGATCGCCGGGCGCAAGCTGCTGGTCTCGTCGGCGTTGTTCGGCATTTCGGCATGCACGGCGGGAACGGTGTTCGCGCGCGAAAATTCGACCGCGCTCGCGTTCATTTCGGTTTCGCTGTTCCTGATCTACATCGCGGCCAGCGCCGCGTGGGCGACGGTGCCAATTGCCGCGCCGAGCCAATACACGGCGTCGCTCGGGTCGATGCAGAATTTCGGAGGATATCTTGGCGGCGCGCTGGCGCCGACGGTCACAGGCCTGATCGTGGCGCGGACCGGCGGCTTCTCCCAGGCGCTGATGCTGAGCGCGGGGCTGAGTCTGGTATCGGCGGTAGCGTACCTGGTGCTGGTGCGGCAGCCGATTCAGGCGGATCAGTCGGGCGGGGACGCGTGCGCGTAGCCCACCATGGCCAAGCCGATTCTTACCCAAAACGTGGCGCAGACACTCGTGTCTGCAAACGTCGGGACTAATCCCGACGCCTGCGCGGGCGCGTGAATCGGCCCCAGTCAAGCTCGATGAACGAGACGCGCAGCACATCGCCGGGAAGGGCTTGCGCTCCTGCCGCTATCGGAAAATGGCGGGGAATGCTGTGTCGGCTCAACGATGACCCGAAACTTCAGGCTATTCCCGCGCGGCGACGGTTCAAAATCGACGACCCGCTCAATCGCCTGACTCTCCCCCCGGCACAGCTCGAACTTGACGATCCGGAAGGTGAACAGCTAAATACCGCTCTCAATCGTCGGAATTCACTTTATACAACGTCACGTCAAGGATTCTGTCGGACATTTTTTCATTCACGTCCTCCACCCGATCGATAACGGCACGTATTTTCAGGGCGTTACGAAACTGCCCTGGGTTCAGGCAGTCGAGCCGAAGGTGACCTTGTAGCCCAGATTCTCCAGCCGCTTTACCAGAAAACACCTGGTCCTCTCAGGCTTTCGCCGGTCGAAGAATCCGCCGAAACCGTTCACCCAAACGCGCCGGGCGGCCTGATTTCCGCGGGAAACATCCGCGAGGACCTTCCCACGACCGGCCTCAGAACCGCCGCTCCGTCCAAACGAATGATTTGCATTTGCCTTTATCCGTGTGCACCGCTGTGCATCTGCGGCCAAATTCCTCCCATATTCATTCGCCCGAAGCCTATCGAATATAATCAAGTGTTTTCGCCACCCAGGGGACTCATGAAAATTTCACCGCTCCACAACGCGGGGGGCCGCACCGCGTTCGCCTGCCTCGCACTGCTCTTCGCGAGCAACGCCTGCAACCGGAGCACGCAGCTCCGCATCGCCGTCATCCCCAAAGGCCAGACGCATATCTTCTGGCAATCCGTCCATGCCGGCGCCGTTAAGGCGGGCAACGAACTCGGCGCGAAGATCCTCTGGAACGGCCCCGCCACCGAGCTCGATCTCAGCAAGCAAATCGGCATCGTCGACGATTTCATCAATCAGCACGTCGATGGCATCGCTCTCGCGCCCGGCCATGGCGAGTCGCTGGTTCCCGTCGTCGAGCACGCCGCAGCCGAACACATCCCGGTCTCCATTTTCGATTCCGGCATCAAGACCGACAAGTACGTCAGCTACGTCTCCACCGACAATTACAAAGGTGGCGTGATGGCCGGTCAGCGCATGGGCGAAATCCTGCCGAAGGGCGGCAAAATCGCCATCATCGCAACCACCCCAGGCGGCGTCTCCACCATGGAACGCGAAGCCGGGTTCAAGGATACGATCGAAAAGAATTCCCCCAACATCAAGGTGGTCGCCTTCCAGTACGGCATGTCGGACCGCGCGAAAAGCCTCTCGGTCGCCGAAGACATTCTGACCGCAAACCCCGATATCGACGCGATCTTCTGCAGCAACGAATCCGGCTCGATCGGCGCAGTGCAGGGAGCGAAGTCGCACAACCTTGCGGGCAAGGTGAAGATCGTCGGCTTCGATTCGTCGCCCACGCTGATCGAAGACGTGCAGGCGGGAAACATCGATTCGCTCGTGGTGCAGAATCCGTTCAAGATGGGCTACATGGTGGTGCAAAGCCTGGTCGATCAGATCCATGGCAAGACGCCGGAGAAGCGCATCGATACCGGCGCGACCCTCGTTACCGCGGCGAATCTGAAGGATCAGGCCGTGCAGGAACTCCTGAATCCTCCGATCCAGCAGTACCTGAAATAGGATCCATGCCTGAACCCCTCCTCCAGATGACTGCCGTCACCAAGTCGTTCGGGGGAAACTGCGTCCTCTCGGCCATAGACATCTCTCTTTGGCCGCACGAAGTCCACGCGCTCGTCGGTGAAAACGGCGCGGGCAAATCCACGCTGATGAAGATCCTGAACGGCGTCTACACCATGGATTCCGGCGAAATCCTTCTTGCCGGCGCCGAACTCCGCATCACTGGCCCGCACGACGCGCGGCAGGCCGGTATCAGCATGATCTTCCAGGAGCAGATCCTCGCCAACGACCTCACCGTCGCCGAAAATATCTTCCTTGGCATGGAACCGACGCGCCCTTCCGGCCTGCTCGATAACCGCAGGCTGAACCAGCAAGCCCAGGAAATCCTCGAGCGACACCACTTCCCGCTCCTTGCCGGCACCCGCGTATCGAGGCTGACACGCGCTGAAAAGCAGCTCGTCGAAATCGCCCGCGCTCTGGCCACAGCCGCGCGAGTCATCGTCATGGATGAGCCAACCGCCGTTCTGTCACAGAAAGAGAGCGAGGAACTGTTCCGCATAATCGCGGAGCTGAAGGCCAAAGGCCTGGCGATCGTTTACATCTCGCACCGCATGGAAGAACTGGAACTTCTGGCCGACCGCGTGACCATCCTTCGCGACGGCAAGCGCGTCTTCACCGGCGCAAAGAGCGAGATCGACCAGCAGGGCATTATCCGGCACATGGTCGGCCGGGATATCCACGAGCTCTACCCGGAACTTCCCGCCCCCGCCGCGGAGACCGTTCTGGAAGTTCGCGGCCTCACTTGCTCCGGGGAATATCGCGACATCTCGTTCGAACTGCATCGCGGCGAAATTCTCGGGCTCGCCGGTCTCGTCGGCGCTGGCCGCACCGCCGTCGCGCGCGGCATCTTCGGCCTCGATCCGCCGTCGTCGGGCAGCATCTCATTGCGCGGCAAGCCAGTCGGTTTCCGGTCGACGAGCGATTCCATTGCGGCGGGCATCGGTTATCTCACGGAAGACCGCAAAGCAATCGGCATTCTTCCCGACCTGGCCGTGACCGAAAACATTTCCATCGCCGCGCTAGATTCCATGAGCAACGGCCCCGTGTTGAATCTCTCCGACGAAGCCCGCCGCTGCGCCGATCTTGTGAAGAAGCTCAACATCAAGGCCCGGTCGTCGTCGATGCCCATCGGCCGGCTCTCCGGCGGCAACCAACAGAAGGCGCTCCTCGCGCGCTGGCTCTTCGCGGGATCGACCATCCTTCTTCTCGACGAGCCGACCCAGGGCGTCGACCTCGGCACCCGCGCCGAAATCTACCTGTTGATGAAGGAAATCGTCGCGAGCGGCGGCTCGATCCTGATGATCTCTTCCGATTTGCCGGAGTTGCTCGGCATGAGCCATCGCATCGGAGTGATGCGCCGTGGTCAATTGGTCACCATGCTGCCGGCAGCCGGAGCTACCCAGGAACAAGTAATGCAATATGCGGCCTGACACCGCGCCCGATCCCTATGAGAGACCTGCTCAAAAAATTCCTGCCCTTTGCGACGCTGATCGTTCTCTTCATCGGCCTCACCATCGCGTCGCCCTATTTCCTCACAGTGGGCAATCTGTCTTCGGTAATTCGTCAGACCACCGTGATCACGATCATGGCGATCGGCATGACGGTCGTCATCGCATCGGGCGGCATCGATCTCTCGGTCGGCTCCATGGTCGGCCTCACCGGCGTCTGCGGCGCCATGCTGATATCGAGCCACTACGGAACTTTTGTCGCGCTGCTCGGCGCGATTCTGATCGGAGCGATCTGCGGCACGGTGAACGGCACGGCGGTGGTCTTGCTGAAGATTCCGCCTTTCATTGCGACGCTGGGTGCGCTCGGGATCTACCGCGGCCTCACGCTGCTGATCACAGGCGGCATCCCGATCGCCAATCTCACGCACGATTTCGGCGTGCTGGCCAACGGCAACGTTCTGCAGATCCCGATTCCGCTATTGTTCCTCGTTGCGGTCGGAATCGGTGTGCATTTGATTCTGAAATACACCAAGCTCGGGCGGTACGCTTATGCGATCGGCAGCAACAAGGAAGCGGCGCGCTGCTCGGGCATCCGCATCGGCCTCTATACGGGACTTATCTACGCGCTGAGCGGAGCTTTGGCCGGAATGTCCGGCATGATCGAAGCCGCCCGTCTCGTTACCGGACAGCCGACGGCAGGCGACGGCTACGAACTGCGCGTGATCGCGGCGGTGGTGATTGGCGGAGGCAGCTTAAACGGTGGTCAGGGAACCGTGATTGGGACGATTATCGGCTCGATGATCATGGGCCTGTTGAGCAACGGCTGCAACCTGCTCGGCATCTCGCCATTCCTGCAGCAGGTGATCATAGGCGCGGTAATCGTGATGGCGGTAAGCTTCGACGAATTCCAGCGCCGCCGCATGGCGTGACAGCAGGTGCCGCGCGCGTATTGGGCGCACCGCAGGGGGCGCGGGGCTCGGCGCGATAGCGCCAGCCGGTCACTTCCGCAACGCCGCCAGCTGGCTGCCGCCTGCGTTCTATTTCGATCAGGAAGCGACGCCTGTGGCGGCGACCGATTGTTCCTTGACAACCGAATATCTCCGGAATGGCTGTCGCTCCCGGTCCGAGCTGGGCAGACGGACGTAGCGGCGTTCGCTCACGCCGGCCCCGCGCCCCGCGAACTAACCGAGTCCCTCGAACCTTTCCTCTTCGCCCCCGGACCCGTTAGAATAAGTTGAGGTCAAAGCAATGGAAAAAGACAGCGGCAGCTCTATCGCATGGTTCCTGGCTGGTGCGGCGGCGGGAGCCGCTATCGCCCTTCTCTACGCTCCCAAAACGGGCAAGGACACACGTAAACTCATCCACAAGACAACCCGCGATGGCCGTAAGGCTGTCGAAAACACGGGCGAAGAACTCATGGAGCGCGGCAAAGAACTCTACGAGCGCGGCCGCAAGATTGCCGACGATGCCGCTGAACTGTTCGAACGCGGCAAGAAGCTCGTGCAACTCTGATTTCGGCTCATCCGTTGGCGTCAGTCCTTGAAATCGGCAACTTTCGAATCACCGCCGTCCGCGCCGGTTCGTACTGGTGGGATGGCGGCGCTATGTTCGGCGTCGTCCCCAAAACCCTCTGGTCGAAGCACCAGACAAGCGATGAACTGAATCGTGTCGAAGCGGGTTTTAACTGCTTTGTCGTCGAAGGTGCCGGGCAGCGCATTCTGATCGAGACCGGAGGCGGCGTCCGGCATGACGAGCGCGCGCTGGAGCGCATGGGGGTCGCGCGGCCCGTACATGCCGCGGACGCGCTCGCGAACCACGGCTTCGAGCCGGAATCCATCGACATCGTTATCAACACCCACCTTCATTGGGACCACTGCGGCGGCAATACAGTCGATGATCACGGTCACACCCGCGCCGCGTTCCCCCGCGCGCGTTACCTGACCCAGCGCGGAGAACTGATGCACGCCCGAGAGCAGAATCCGCGCGATGCCGTCAGTTATCGCGCTGTCAATTACGAGCCGCTGCTCGAAGCTGGTCAGCTGCATCTGCTCGATGGCGATTTCGACATCGCACCCGGGATTCACGTGCAGGTCACGCCCGGCCATAACCGCGACATGATGGTGGTTCTGGTGCGGTCGAACGGCGAGACCTGGTGCCACCTGGCCGATATCGCGCCGTACGCGGCGCACGTCACGCCGACGTGGGTTGCGGCCTTCGACCTGTACCCGCTCGAGACGATCGCGTCGAAGAACGATCTATTCAGTCGCGCCGCGTCCGAGCGATGGTGGTGCAGCTTCGCGCACGATCTGAAAGTCTCGTTTGCGCGGATCGAATCGCGGGGCGGCAAGTTTTCCATCGCCGCCGCGCGATAAGCCCTTTGAACCTGCCTGTTTCCCATAGAGTGGGGCGGCCCTTCCGGGCTGCCGCCGGGCTTCTGACCGGCGTGTTCTCGTCGGGGATTCGGTGTGTATTCAACGGGTTGAACGGTCCACTGTCAGGCAGCGCCGGGCAGAAGCCCCGGCCCCACAATGTTCTTTTCAGGCCGTCTCAGGCCTGCGGCTGCGGCTCGGAATCCGGGACCTCTCCGCCGCATCGTCCACGCATGCCCGCGCGGAATCGCTCCCGCTCTTCGGGAGTCATCGACTCCCACCCCTTGACAAACCGCGCTTTCCGGTTCCATCTTCCATGCGGACCCCGGAAGCCGCCGAACAGCAACCGGCCCAGCACCAGAAGCCCCAGCGCCTGCCACGCACCGATGTGCGGCAGCCCGAATATCGAGGGCATCAGATTGTTCCACAACTCCATCGTCAGCAGGCTCACAGCCGTGGCAGCCACAAGCGCGAATGCCACGAAACGCGCTCCACGAAATCCCATCCGGTGTTTGTTCATTTCTTTCTTCCTTCCATTTCGTCGTAAATTGTCTGCAGCCGACGGCGCAGGAACAGCACGGCGTAGTGCTTTCTCGATAGCAGCGTCGGCACGCTGACGCCGGTTTCGGCGGCAATTTCCTTGAAACTTCGCCCCTCGATTTCGTGCGCGACAAACACCGCGCGCTGGCTTGCCGGCAACTCATCGAGCGCAGTTTCGATTTCGGCCATCAGTACGCGGTTGGCGAAGGCGGCGTCCGGACCTTTCGTCGGTGATGGCAGAAGGTCGGCGGTGAAAAGCCGTTCGCCGTCTGCAATGGTCGGTTTTCGGCCGCGAAAAAGGTCCGCGATCTTGTTCCGCGCTACCTGGAAGAGCCACGCTCCCGCGTGCGCGACCGGTTTCATCAGGCGGTAGGCTTCGATGAGCTCGAAGAATACGTCCTGAAGAACGTCCTCGGCGTCGACATCGTCCGGAACCTGTCTCCGAATGAAATTGCGCAGCCTGCGGGCCTCAAGTTGGAAGGTCGCTTCGACGCTCCGATCCTGCTCGCTCATGGCCCGCCCGGTTTCAACCGCATACTCCATCCAACTGTATAGACGGATCTTGCGGCAGGATATTTTATGCTATTCGAAGACAGTCGCGACCGGCACGATCTTCACGTCTTCCGGCTTCAGCCCAAGTGGCCAGATCTCGACCATCTTGTCTTCGTCGGTGATGTCCTTCGGCTTCGGCGAATTGTAGTGGATCGGTGTGGCGCCCGATCCGGTCAACTCCGCCTTGAGCGCCGCGGCGTCCTTTGCCACGCCTGCGATCTGCAAACGATCGGCTCGCAGATACTTCTTCACGGCACGGTTCACGTCGTCGACCGTCAGCTTCGCGAGCGCGCTTTTCAGCCAGCCGTTATATTCCGGCATCCCGTAGTACTGGCTGTCGATCGCATAGCCCAGTTCGGCCGATTTCGTCTTCGTCAGGATGTTGACGTACTTCGAAAGAAACGATCGCGTCTTTTCAAAATCCGTCTGCGAAATGCCGTTCTTCACAAGCTTGTCCAGCTCGTACATCGCAAGCCGCAGCGCGAAGACCGCATTCTGTGGTTCCACAGGGCGAATCCAGATCTGAAAGATCTGCTGGTGACGCGCGATGTTCGGGTCGGGCTCGAACTGGAACATGCCGTTCGGGAAATACTCGATATACGCGTAGTCTCCGTAATTGAGTCCGCGGATTTCCCGCATGCGGTTGTAAAGTTCGCCCCCACTTTCCCGATGCTGTCCCAGCCAGGACTGCGCCACGAGCAGCGCGGCAAAATCCGGATCGCCCCGCTTCAGGTCGATGGGAAAGCCGAACGACCAGGCGACCGACCGGGTGTCTTTTTCGACGATGGTCGCCTGATTGTGCGCAATCGCCGTCGGCTGCGGCAATTCGAAACGATCGGCCGGACCGGCTGGCAGCGCGGCAAAGTCCTTCTTCACGCGCGCGGCGAACCCCGCCGGATAGCCGCCCGCAATCCCGATGATCAGGTTCGCTTGCGTATAGTGCTGGCGATAGAACGCCTGCAAATCCGCGACCGTCATCTTCTGAAGCGCCGAAACCGCGCCCAGGTCTTCGTGGCCGTAAGAATGGCCCGCGTAGATCAGGTTGTAGAGTTCTTCCTTGCCCAGTTCTTCGTCGTTATTGCCGCGCAGGCTGACGCGCAGGGCGTTCACCTGGTCGTCGCGAACCCGCGTGAAATCGTCCGTTCGCCAGCCGGGGTTCAGCACGGCGTCCCTCATGATTGCGTAGAATTTTTCGAGGTTATCGACATGAGTCTGCCCCACGAACGTGGTCATTTCCTTGTCGGAATATCCATTGATACCCGCTGCCATCGGATACAACGCGTCGGTGATCTGCTTGAAGGTCAGGGTCTTCGTTCCCCCGTTGGCGAGCATCTGCGCCGTCAGGCTGGCCACGCCCGGCTTATCGGCCGGGTCCGATGCCGCGCCGGTTGTGAAGACGAGGCGAATTGTCACCAGCGGCGATTTTCCCGGCAACTCCACCACGCGGGGCTGAGCGGCGGCGGTCGAAGCAGCGAGCGCAAGCGCGAAGGCGGAGATGGCAGCGGTCCGGAGCGTACTCATTTCGCGTCTCCCGATGGCGTCGCCGGCGTCAGCGTGACCACGTCCAGGTTCTTATCGATCAGTACCTTCTTCGCCACGCGCTGGATATCGGCCGGGGTCAGCTTCGCCGACATTTCGTAATAGCGGTTCATCGTTTCCGGCGTGCGGCGCAGCGCGACGTACTGCGCCACCGTGGCCGCAATCGCCTCGCTGTTGTCGAGTTGCAAGGCGAATTCGTATCGAAGATGCTCCTTGAGCGCCTCCAGTTTCTTCGGGTCGACCGGCTTGTCGGCAAACGAGCGCGCCGTGGCCTCGATCTGCTCCTCGACGCTCTTGAGATCTTTCGCTTCCTTCACTCGCGCGTTCACGCCGAAAAACTCGGGGTCCAGATTGTTCGGCGGGCCGGCGCCAAGCGAATCCAGCTTTTGTTCATCCACCACCAGCTTCTGATAAAGCGGCGAATTCTGATCGAAGCCGAGGCGCGAAATGGCGTCGAGCGCGACCGTGTCCATCGTGTCATCGGAATACGCGGGTCCGCGCCATGCCACGAACAGAAGCGGCAGAGTTTCGGAAGGCCAATCCACATGCGCGCGCCTCGGCCCGTCCTGGGGCGGCTCGGCCGGAATCTGCGCCGTATAGTTGCCGCGTTTCCAGTTTCCCCATCGTTCGTCGACCAGCGCCCGCACTCGCTTCGGATCCACGTCGCCCGCCACGATGATGGTCGTGTACTCCGGGCGGTAATACCGGCTGAAGAAGTCCTTGCCGTACTGATACGATTCCGGCATGGCCTCCACGTCTTTGAGGAAGCCCATTGTCGTGTGGCTGTAGGTGTGGACTTTGAAACCCGTGGCGCGAAGCGTTTCGTACAGCTTTTCGGACGGGTCGGCGCTGTCCTTGTTGTACTCCCCGAGCACGGCGCGGGTCTCGGTCTTGAAGGCCTCTTCGCTGTAATCGAGGTGCTGGAAGCGGTCGGCTTCCATGGAGAGAACGATGGGCAGATCTTCTTTTGAGAAGGTCGTGTGGAATGCCGTGTAGTCGCTGGTGGTGAAGGCGTTGGAAGCCGCGCCGGCGGTCTTCAGCGTCGCATTGTATTTTTCCGGCGGATATTCCGCGGTGCCGCGGAACATCAGGTGCTCGAACAGGTGCGCATAGCCGGTTTTGCCCGGCTCCACTTCATTGCGCGAACCCGCGCCCACCACGATGTAGAGCGAAACGATATTCGGGAAGTCGGTGGGAATGGTGATGAGCCGCAGGCCGTTCGGCAAGTCTTCCTGCACGTACGGATACGGAAAGATCTTGCCGGCGGCCATGGCATAACTCGTACCAGCCAGGAGTAAGGCGGCGATCAGGAATCGAAGAAGACGCATTGGGACCCTTTCAGTGGGCGGCACTGTGCGGCGTTACAATGCAACCCATACTGTTCAGTGTAAAGGGAGGGGTTGGGGCCCTAAGCGTGGGGGCAGACCTGAGGTCGAAAAAGATACGGACTGCCGGGTTCGGCGCCCGGAGGTGCGGAAACCGAAGCCTTCCGGATTGTCAGCTGGCGATGGCAAAAGCCAGCACTTCTCTCGGATTCAAAAACTGGTACCGTTCCATGGTGATGGCGACTTCGTAAGGCGAAGTGCCTTCACCGATGCTGCGACAGCGGATGACCTTACCCAGGCACCGAATCCTGACTGCAGGCGGATTTCCCGACAAGGTGATAACGTAATCGACCCGGTCTCCCACTTCAACGTAGTCGTTTGAGACGAAGCACACGCCGCCCGAACTGATATCTCTTGTCTCCTCAATGCGATTGACCCGACTGGCGCCAAGCTGGATGATGTGCAGCTGGAGCTGCATTTGGTATCGTTGTGTGCGTCGCTGTTCCAATTCGCGCCTCGTCTTAGTTCAGATTAAGCTTTTGCGGCGATCCATTGCAATCGGATGTAGTACTAGACACACAATATCTTACGATTCCGGGCTGAAACGTTCGGGGTAGCGTCGGCACTCCGTAGGGATATAGTACTGCTCCTTCTTTTCCGAGCGGTCCAGTACTCGGAGGTTCGCGAGCAAAAGGTGTGCCCCGCGAAAATCGCGACGAGTCCTGACTGGCCGAATCGCAATCCACGAAGCCGGAACTCCGCCCGCCGCTATCCCGACACCCACAGCGGAAACAGATTCCCCTCACTCCCCCTGCATGCATACAACAGCTCCGGCACCCGCTTGCGACGCCCCAGCAGCCTCTCCAGCATCTTCAGCAACGCCCCTTCGTCCTCGCCGATCCAGTCGGGCGGAATCTGCCGAAGCGCCCTGTCGATCACCTCCTCGGGGAAATGCACCACGCGGCTCAGCCATGGCTCGAAGTCCGCAATCGAGCGCACATTCCGGTAGACCACCCGCCTCGTATAGAGCCCCGTCAAAGCCGATTCGGGAAAGTCCCAATTCGGCCCGTTGAACGAAAACCCGTGGTCGATCATCAGCGCCACGAAACCCATCTTGCGCGGCGGGATGCCGGGGCGCGCCAGCCAGTCCTTTAACTGAGCCCGAAAGAAGATGGATTGGCGCGAGTCCGAATTGGCTACCCACCGGTCGTACACCAGCGACGCCAGGAACTGTTCGGCGTTCGCCACCTGGCCGAGCAGCGCGTCGGGGATAAAATCGTAAATCGCCGTCGTTTGCGGTGTGCCGGGATGGCGGGAGCCGAAATGCCAGCCAGGTTCCACGCCGACGGGACGGTTGCCCGATTGCACGCCGACGTCCGGGTTCTTTTCGATAAACTCCCGCGAGAGCGAAACGATCCGTTGCTCGGGCGCCGAAATCTGCAAATGCGAAAGTATTTCGCCCGCAATCCACTCATTGACCAGAATTCTGCGGTGCTGCGGGTTATTCTGGAATTTGACGATGTAGTAGTGGCCATCGTCGGCTTCCAGCAGATGCGCCTGGGCGCCGCCCCTCATTTTCCGGATGAATCGGCGGGCGTTTACCGGCATGCTGCCTGCGGAAGGGACGAAATCGATTTTGAGGAGAGTATCACTTGCCCGAAGAGACCAAACCGGCGGCCGACACCCAGGACGCCGCCAAAAACGCCGAAAAGAGCCGCGATGAAGTCGCTCTGGAACTGATGAAGTTCATTGCCGTGACCACAGGGTACGGCAAAGGAAGCTCGGCTGCGGCCGGTTTCCAGGGAAAGCCGTCCAAATCGGCCGAAGAGTATACCGACGCGTTGCTGCAGCTTTTTGAAAAGTGCCGCTCGGTCGTGGCGAAACCCGTCGTACCGGCGAATTAGCGGCACTGATTACTCCACTCGGGCGACCCCGCAACCGACCGCCGCAGTGCCGGCGGTTTGCGGGGTCGCCCGGGCTATTGATGCGGTCGAATGGCCGAGACGCCCGCCTTTTAGCGCCGTCCCGACTTCTTCTTCGCGGCCTTTTTCGGCGCTGCGTTCTTTGCGGGCGCTTTCTTTGCAGGAGCTTTCTTCGNNTCTTCGCTGCTTTTCCGGCGGCCTTCTTTGCGGCTGCCTTAGCTGGTGGCGCCTTCTTCGTTGTCTTCGCGGGAGCAGCGTTCTTTGCGACCTTCTTTACCGCTGCCTTCTTGAGCACCTTCTTTACAGCAGTTTTCTTTACTGCGGCCCGCTTCACCGCAGCCTTTTTGGCCGGAGCCTTCTTTGCCGCCGCTTTAACCGGAGCCTTCTTGACGGCCGCCTTCTTCGCCGCCTTCGCGGGCGCAGGCTTCTTCTTTGCCGCAGCCGGTTTTGGAACCGCTGGGGGAGCCGGGGCTGGCTCGGGAACCGGAGGCGGCGCTGGCGCTGCCGCTGGAACCGAGGCCTTCCTGGCCTTCTTCGCCGGTTTGCGGGCAGGTTCCGGCGCGGCGGGCGGAGTCTCCGGAAGGCCCACCTCAATGATCTCCACGATCTCGGCGACGATTACGGGAGTTTCAGTGACAACGGCGATTATATCCTCGTCGTCGTCCAACTCATCCTCATCGTATTCGTCGAGCTTGGCGGGTTCGCCCCCCTCGTCGTCGTAGTCGTGGAAATCTTCCATCTCGTCTTCGTCTTTAGCGGCAAGCATCGGATCTTCGAACATTCTGTCGGCCTCCTGAACGGCGCAATCACCATTAGCATAACTGTTTTTAATTTGTTCGCAACAGTCTGTGCGTGATTTTGATACAAAAATTATCAAGAAAAAGCCAACCAGGTTCGGAAACGGCTCTCGACGGTGTTAAGCAGGACGAGGGAGAGGCTGACAGGAGCGAAGGCCGTGCGCCGTGACGCCTGCGGGGCGGAAGCACGCCAAGGCGAGTTAGTAATCGGCAAGGGACCCGCCCAAATGGCGACGGTGTGTGTCCACAGTGCCTCCAAATCAGCGGATGGGAGGGTTAAAGCCGGAGCGGGGGCGTGTCGGGAGACGGCCCACCGACTCAACGACGCGTCAGCGAACGAGCGAAGCGACTGTTTGCCCGGTTCTGGCGACGGTGGCAGCCGGTTTGGCAGCCGTTGCCTTCGTCAGCAACCTTGCCGTCGGCGCGGGGGATGCGGGTTTCGTCCCGGCGGAAGCAATGGTCTTTCGCTGACCCTTTCCCTTCGGCTTCGCCGCCGCCACGCGCACAGGTTTCGGCGGCGCCTCATGGTAAGCGCCCGGAATCACCAGGCGGTCGCCCGCTGCGGGATCCGTGCCTTTCGCCAATCCGTTCGCTGTCGCAATCAGGGATGGCGACGATTTATAACGCGAAGCAATTGCGGTCAGGTTCTCGCCAGGTTCCACTTTGTGCAGGCGGGCCGTGACCTGAGTCGCCAGTGGGATTGCGCTCAGTCCGGTCTTCACGTCGTCCAGCATGCCCTTTGGAACGTGGAGATCGTAACCTTCGGGAGCAGTGCTTCGCAGCAGGGCGGGATTCAGTTGTTGAAGTTCGGGGATGGGAGCTTCGGTCAGATCGCTGATCAGGCCGAGATTCACCGGAGCGCCGAGCTTCAGCGTCTCATATTCCACCGCCGGCTCCGGCGTGATCTCGTAAATGCCGTATTCCTTCGCGTTCTTCGCCACGATGGTCATCGCCAGAATGATCGGCACGTAGTTGGCGGTCTCGGCCGGAATCACCTTGCGGGCGCGCAGTTCCCAGAAATCCGCGTAGCCGGTTCGTTCGACGGCCTTTTCAATCACGCCCGGGCCGCAGTTATACGCCGCCATGGCCAGGTACCAGTCGTGAAACTCGTTAAACAGGTCGTGAAGGTGATGGGCGGCGGCGCGCGTGGCCATTTCGGGATCGAGCCGGTCGTCCGTCCACGGCGTCTGCATCAGACCATATTGGTTGCCTCGGAATTTCACAAACTGCCACATTCCCTTGGCCGCAGCCACCGAAACTGCCCTCGGCATAAAGCCGGATTCCGCCTGCGCCAGCCGTATCAGTTCCGGCGGAATGCCTTCCTCGGCGAAAATCTTCGTGATCATGGCATCGTAACGGCCGGCCCGGATGAGTCCGTTCTCGATCGTCCGGTGGCCCCGGGCGCTGAAATAGTTGATGTAGCCCAGAACGGCATCGTTCACGGTCAGCGGCAAAACGGACGAAGTTGTCTTAAGCTCCGTCTCAACCTTGACCTTAATCCGCGGATCGACCGGAAACGTCATCTGAAGGAGGTCGTCAAGAGGGGATTTATCGAAGCCTGGTATCTGGTCGGTCTCCGCAGCGCCCATGCCGGTCAAATCGTAGTGGTGAATCGCATCCACCATATCTTCCAGAGTGTGTCCGAACAGGCTGCGGTTACTGGGGCTGTCGGAAGCGCGAAACATAAGTTCGATGGCTGCGTCGAAATCGCTCCGTGCGTGGTCGAAATCGCCGTTGGCATAGAACTTGCTGCCGCTGCGAAACTTTTCCTCCGCCTGCTGAATCAAAAGATCGGAGGCGGTGGGCCGGAATGCGGAACTGCCCTGGTACTCCCGGCTGACTTCCGTGATATATGGTACGTGTTCGTTTTCAGGCGTGTCGGGCAGAATGCCTGCAGCGTGGATGATGGCGGGAAGGAAAGAACTCTGGATGCCGGATTGCTGGGGAAAAAGCGGGGCTGCGGCAACGAACACGCACACGGCCAGGGCGATGCCCTGCCGGTAACGCGGTGCAGTAGTGTGCACATGGCTCTGAAGTGAGTCGCGACGCCGCGCCATCCGGTCTCCTTTCTAAACAGTTTCGAACGTGCGAGGTTCGCCGTACCCGCGCAGTCCCGCCGTGGACTGCCCAACTCCCTAACAGGCTATCACAGCCCGGACGCTGGATTCATCGAGCTGAAACCCATTTTGAAACACGTTTCCGGAAGCCCGGAAACACGTTCCCGGCGACCGTTCGGCGCGTCTGCGGTCGCCACCAGATACGCCTTGCAGGCGCCGCCCAACCCTTAACAGGCTTCCGCGCCAAAGCCACTGGGCAGTCACGCAGCGCGCTTTTCGGTCGGCCCGAAAACGCGCTCGCCGATGACCACCCAGCCCGCGTGTAATTCGCGATTTTCCCGTTAATCCTCTTCCGTTTCCTCGTCACCTGCTCTGCCTGCCTTAGCTGCGGCGACAATTTTTTCCGCCTGCAACTGCGGCACATAGTCGTAATGATCGAACTCCATGGAAAACGAAGCCCGTCCCTGGGTCATCGACGTCAGATCGCTTTGGTAGCTCAGCATTTCCGCCATTGGAACCTGGGCGCGCAGGATTTGCGTACTTCCCTGGGTTTCCATGCCTGAAATTCGACCCCGCCGGCCATTGAGGTCGCCCATGAGATCGCCGGCATATTCGACCGGCGCCTGAATCTCGACGCTCATCACCGGTTCCAGCAGCGACGGTCTGGCGGTCTGCATCGCGGCGCGGAAGGCTTTCCGCGCTGCAAGTTTGAACGCGAGTTCCGACGAATCCACGTCGTGATAGGACCCGTCATACACCGTCACCTTGAAATCCACCATCGGATATCCTGCCAGGAAACCGCGCTCCGCGGTCTCAATAATTCCTTTTTCCACAGCGGGAATATAATTCTTGGGAATCGCGCCGCCAAAAACGTCGTTGGCGAACTCAAACCCTCCGCCGCGAGGTAATGGCTCCATCCGGATCCAACAGTCGCCAAACTGGCCATGTCCGCCGGTCTGCTTCTTGTGCCTGCCCTGCACGTCCGCGTTTCCGCGAATCGTCTCGCGATACGGAATGCGGGGCGGTTTGAGGGTCACGTCCACTGCGTAGCGTTTCTTCAGGCGGCTGACGGCGATTTCGACATGTTGCTGGCCGGTTCCGGCTACGAGAAAATCGCGCGTTTGCGGGTCGCGGTAAAAGCGGAGGGAAAGGTCTTCTTCCAGCAGCTTGTGGAGCGCGTTGCCCATCCGGTCCTCGTCGTTCCGGCTCTTTGCCTCAACCGCAAACGCGATCGACGGCTCTGAGAGCTTCACAGGCGGGAACGCTACAGGAGAGGACTTATCCGCAAGGGTATCGCCGGTCAGCGTATCCCTCAACTTGGCGACCGCGCCGATATCGCCGGCGTGCAGTTCCCCCAACGGCAGGATGGATTTGCCCTGTGGAGCGCCGATGTGGGCTAGCCGCTCCGCGGATTCCCGTCGCGTGTTGTACAGATTGGCGTCATTCTTTACCACACCGGACAAGACCTTGAAATAGGAAATGCGTCCGGCGAAGGGATCGGCCGTAGTCTTGAAAACATAAGCGGCAACCGGGCCGGAATCGGCGCAAGTCCGTTCAACCGCGTTGCCATTCAGCGTTACTTTGGCTGCCGGACGGTCGAGCGGCGACGGAAACGCCTCGACGATGAGATCCAGCAGCCGGTCGGACCCCACATCGTGCAGTCCCGACATGCAAAGCACCGGGAAGACCAGATCCTTGCGCATTTCCTCGTCGAGCCCGCTGACGATATGCTCTTCCGGCAGCGTGCCGGTATCGAAGAACTCCGCCATCAGGTCGTCCTTGCCCTCGGCGACCAGTTCCACCAGTTCCTCATGCGCCTTCTTCGCGGCCTCGGCGTACGCGGCGGGGATCTCGGCTTCTTTCGATTTGCCATCGCCATCGGGCACGAAGATGTGAGCCTTCATGTGAACCAGATCGATAACGCCGGTGAAGTCTTTTTCGCTGCCGAGCGGAAGATGTATCGGAATCGCGGCGCGACCGAAGCGTTCCCGGATGCTTTCCATGGTGCGGTCGAAGCTGGCGCGGTCGCGATCGAGTTTGTTGATGACGATGGCGCGGGGCAACTCGTGCTGATCCGCGTAAGCCCACATTTTTTCCGTGAGCGCCTGGACTCCGGCGACCGCGTCGACGACTATGATCAGTCCGTCGACCGCCACCAGGGTCGCCAGCGCGTCGTTCGTGAACAGGTTAAAGCCGGGAGCGTCGAAAAGGTTAATCTTGGTCTTTTTCCACTCGATAGCGGCGATCGACGTGGAAATGGTGAGCTTGCGCTGGATCTCCTCTTCGTCGTAGTCGGTAACGGTATTTCCCTCATCGACGCGCGTCAGGCGATTGGTCGCTCCGGCGGCAAACAGCAACCCGGCCACTACGGAAGTCTTGCCGCAATGGCCGTGGCCTACAATGCCCACGTTTCTGATGTCCTTCGTTTCGTATACCTTCACGAATGCCTCCGTTTCAAAAACGGAATACTATCACAATTCGATGAATGGCAGGCTTTGTCGGAATCGCGTGTCGGAATCGCGTGTGTCCGGGCGCGGTCCGCGTAGCGCCGGCCGAAGAGCAAGCAACGGTTGGCGACTGTTATAGTGTTGGGTCTGGCACAAATGTCCAGGGACGAAACGCCCACCCGGAGACTTGAATGGATTTGCATCGGATCGTCAGCCAACTCTTTCTTCTCTCAATCAGCTGCACGTGTCTGAAAGCGGCCGGGTCCCCTGCTTCCGGTACCACACCTCCCGTTACTCCACCCGCGGCCGTCGAAGAAGAGGAAGCACTGCCGGTTTCTCCCGTTCGCGGCGTTTCGTCCACGATTTTGGACGCACAATTAGAAGCCCTCCGCCGACCCCGGATATTGACGGGGTGCAAGATCGCGCCATTACCCGAGATCTGGGACACCGAAGCCCTGGCATTCGAGGCGAACGCTGAAACGGCGCCCGCCGACGTCGACGGTCTGCGGCCGGCCGCCGCACTGGCACTGGACACATTCAAAGAAATGGTGACCTCACTGGGCGGAACGTTCGAGCTGAAATCCGCCTACCGTCCACCGGCCTATCAGGCCCATCTGCACGAGGTCTGGGTCAAGTGGGTGAAGGAACTGCGCCACAACCGGTCCGGCGGATGTCAGGCGATGCGCGAAGAAGTAGGTGCGGAATTCACGCGGCACCAACTACTCGTCAAACAACAGCCGGTACCGGCTTCCGACCACGCGCTCGGCCTCGCTTTTGACGCTGCCGTTGCAATGCCGCGGGCGGCGCGCCTTAATGGCAAGCGCGTCACCGTGGACAAGCTAGCGGCGCTGGCAGGCATCAAGCGGCCGAGCAGCCGCCGCGATCCCGGCCATTTCAAGCTGATTGCGGAACGGCCCGCGGCGATCAGTTACGCTGCCCCCTCCACCTTTTAGTCAGCCCGCGACAGCGCATTTGGCGTTTTTGCCCACCGGCCGTCTCGTTCGCGGAGATAGGGTATATCTCACGGGCGTCGCCGTTGCCCGCGCGCCAATGAGGTTCTCCCGACGCGAACCGATACAGGTCGTCCAATGCAGTGATAACGATCACATTCCCATCACGGCAACGATATCCCTGGCCGCTTTTTCAAAATCCTGCTGTTCGGAAAGTTGCGAAAAAATCTCTTCGAGCGACGGCAAGCGCGTCAGACTCTTCAGATGCTCCACGGAATCAGCAGCCCGAATCTCCCCCTTGTAAATGATGACAACCTTTTCGCAGATTTTCTCCACCGTTTCGAGAACGTGCGAAATGAACAGAATCATCTTGCCGGCTTCCGCGAGTTCTTTCAGGAGGCACCGGAACAGCTGAGCCGACGCGATATCGAACCCCGAAAGCGGTTCATCAAGCACCAGCAGATCGGGATTATGCATCAGCGCCGCCGCGATCAGAACGCGCTGCTTCATGCCCTTCGAGTATGAAGAAATCGGCGCGTGCCGGTACGAATGAAGCGTAAACAATTTCAGCAGTTCGTTGGCCTTCTCATCCACGAGCCGCATTGGCAGCAGCCGCAAGCGCCCGATCAACTGCAGGTACTCCAGACCCGTCAGATAGGAATAAAGATGAGGTTCTTCGGGAACGTATCCCAGCCGCCGCCGGAACGCCGCCAGATCCGTGCGGATGTCCTGGCCGTCAAGCAGCACCCTGCCCATACTCGGCTGCAGCAAGCCTGTGATCATCTTCACTGTGGTCGATTTACCCGATCCGTTGGGACCGAGGTAGCCGGTCACGTCGCCTGGCGCGACCGCGAAACTGACATTATTGACGACGGGGACATTCCGGTAATACTTCGTGAGCGATTGAATTTCCAGCATACGTATCCTTGTCTATTGAGGCGTCTATTGCGGCCTCAGCCCGAGGGTGCGGATCACGGGATCGATGTCCCCGTCATAGTCCAGCCCGCGTTCGGTTCCGGCCCGGCTGCGCCGTTTCCACAGCGCCATCCACAAAAGCAGCGCCACGCAGAAAAACCCGGCGGCTCTCAGCGGGTCTTTCATCAGTCGTAATTCCAGATCCGTCATCCAATCGCTGCTGTAAAGCGCGAGGCTGCCAACATAGACCGCCAGGACCAGAACCAGGTTGTTCTTCCCGGGGAAATAGCCGCAGGTGAAGGGAATCTTCCGGAAGCCGGCCAACATCGCCTCCAGCAGAAGCAGAGAAAGGGTCGTGCCATAGAGCGTCTGAAAAAGGACGTCGGTCCCGGAAAGAAACTGAAGTTCCGCCGGCACCAGCAGCAGAAACAAAGGAATCACGCCACAGACAATCGTCCATTTGCGCACGGCGCTCAGGCAATCCGCCGCGCGATTCGTGTCGCTGATTTGAAAGCTCCAGTTGGCGTTCAGTTCCGCCGGGAAGCTGAAAGCGGCCCTGAGTCCGGTGATGAGGACGAACGACAGCGTGAGCGGGATCCGCAGCAGCATCGCGTAATCCGGAACAAAACCGGTAACCCGGAACTCCGGGCCAACGCCGGTTGTCACAAACGCTTGCCCCAGATTGAACACGACCAAGGCCGCGCCGAATCCCGCATATACCGCAAGAAAAAGGCGATGCTTCATGCTGCGGCTGATGGTCTGTCCGATGAAATGATAGACCGCCTGCTCCACGGGGTTCTTCAGGAGTAAGCGATCGACTACGGTGTTCAGGGCACTCCGGAAACGGCCGGGCCCCGAGGGATTCGATGGAGGCGTTTCGATCAGCCTGAGCATTTGCCACCGGTAGCCAGGGATATGCGTCAGAGCAAACAAAGCTACGGCACAACCCAGTCCGGGCAGTGCCATTCGGCCCAAATCGAGAAGCGCGTGACTTCCTGTCGTGGGGCGCAGTTGTTCATAGAGCCCCGCATACCAATAGGCCGGAACATACCGCGCGAGTCCATAGAACGCGGCTACCGCAGGCTGTATAAAACCCGCCAGCAGAGGTGACAGAAAGAAAAGCATCACCAGGATGGTCATCAGTATCGTCTGTACGCACGTGGCGACCGGGCGAAACAGCCTTGCCGGGACGATCATGAGCAGCAACCCCTGAATCGAGGCGGCGGCGAACGCGGAAAACAGTCCCGAGAGTAAAACGATCAGCAGATGCGTACCGATAATCCCCGGAATATTACCGCTTTCGAAAACGCTTGGCCAGAAAAATGTCGCAGCTCCGTTGATGGCCGCGAGGAACAGGCCGAGAAACAAGAGAAACGCCGCCATCTTGGCGAGAAACACCCTCCACAACGGCAATGGAAGCGGCAGCAGAACCTGATAATCGCGGCGATCGAGGAACAGGGCGTCCCATTCGAATATGACGACGAAACCTGTCACTACCATGGAAAGCCAGAGAAAAAGGCACCTCACCGAAACCAGGTTCCAACCCGTCTTGATTTGAGGATTGAAGTAGAGAAGGAGGGAAATGAATCCTCCGGGCGCAGCCAGAATTCCCAGCGTCTGCACGACATTGGCCCCCGGATCGCCCTGCGGAGACAACGATTCCTTGTCAAAGAATCGGCTGAAGAAAAGTCGCACCAGAACGCCGAACGTATCGGCGACCGCATCTTCCTGCGGCTCACGGACGTGATCAGGCTGTGGCATTTGTGCCGGGTATCAATTCTCTGTGGGAACCTTGTCGGCGTGATCGATTACGAGAATCTCGACGGGCGCTTTCTCGCGCCTCAGGTTGATCCCGAGATCTTCGCGGGTGAGGATGTCGCAGGCGGCCAGTCTGTCGTCGTCGGTTGGCGCGGCCGCTTCAGGTGGCGGCGGGGGAAGATCGCGGAGCGTGAAATCGAAGCGGCCGCGCAAGCTTGTGAGATTGACTACCGGGGGCAATTCGTTGCCCGTGCAGACGCCCACGGCGGCTGCGATGGCTTCCACGGGCGCGTTGGTAAATACGTGGTGCCCCTGAGCGAACGTCTGAGAGACGCCCGTGAAGCCGAGCCATTGCGAGTCGGGCGGAGATGCAGGCGCAGAGGGCTTGAACTTTACGCCGGAGCCGAGCGAGACCAGCGCGATCACCGGCATTTCCTTCAACTCGTGGTGGAGCGTGAGGTGGAAACGGTCGGCGAGGAGAGTTCGCAGCATGAGACGCAACTGGTCTTCGGGAACGGGATGAGACGCCTTCGCCTCGACGTTGAAGCGGTTGGCGCCGGTGGAATCCCGCAACCAGTCGGGCCCCTGAATCTGGAAGTCGCGCACGCCGTAAGCGAGGATCAGCGCTATGCGGAGATCAATGGAAGTCAGGTTGACGCTGTCGGGGCCGAAGTGGATAGGGGCGCGACCGGGCGCGGGATTCATTTTGACGGAGGCGACTTCAAACGAGGGGTCGTCGCTTTGAGCTTTGACAGCAATCGCAGCGGCGATGCACAGCAGGAAGAGCGCGGTATTGACGGCGTATTTCATGGCAAACGCCGGTCCGCCAAAGGCAGTTTCGCCTCGGCCGAAAGATGGCGAACGTCAATTCTCCGAAGGTTTTTCAATGTGGTCGACCACGTACACATCCGCATAGTCTTTGCGCGCTTCCATCTTCAGACCAAGCCCCTCAAGCACCTCGAACAAGGTAGGTAAATCCGCCACGTCCGACCCACCTTCGGTCTTCGCTCCCGGCAGGGGAGGCGGGCTGGCATTCAATTCACGCCACGGCGCTGTTTCAACCCGAAACAGCCCCTGAATACCTGTCTTATCCAGCAGCGGCCGGTCAGTCCAGTTCTCCACGTAGCTCGCCAGGTCCGCCATGTTTACGGCTCGCGCGTGTAGTCCGCGCCCCATGCCGCCGTAAAACGCGTGGCAGGTTTCGGGATCGTGAGTCGGGGACCCTGGTGGAGGGGGAGCCACCGCCGCCTCCGGGCAGTCCTTCTCCTTAATGTCGGCCTTCTGAAGCTTCGGCCCGCCCCTCGCAACCACCAGCGCGTATACCGGCATCTCCTTCGTCTCTTTATGGACTGCCATTTTGAAGCGATCGGCCAGCAGCGTCCGAACCATGATCCTTGTCCGATCTTCACGAGCCCGAGCTGATAATCCGGCCGGTATCGTTCCGGTTGCCTCGATATCGTAAATGCTCCTGACCATCGCGTCCGGAATTCCGGAAAGCCGGACACTCGGGGTGGAAGGAAGGTTGTACGCATAGGCGATCACCTGGTATAACGGCCACTTCGAGACAAATCTCCCGCCAGGCAAGGCCGTCGGAGGCCGCATACTGGCACGGTCCACCGACGCAGATGCCTTCACCGAGGCGGCCTCGAACGCCAATGCGCTCACGGGCAGTGCCTGCGCCCGAATCGGCGACGAATTAAGCAGCCCGATTGCAGCGGCCAGAACTACAGCCAGCGCACCGCCGCCGGCCAACAGCAGTCTTCTTCCCCTGGATGGCCCCCGTGCCACACGATTCGTCATAATTTCCTCGTTCGCTTTCTCAAATTAGTCCAACGGATCAGAATCGCTCGCGATCCCGAACCAATCCGGGCCCTCTCTATCTGAGGATCCCGCGCGCCCTGGGTACTGGTGAGTGCTGTCGACAGATCGACTTTGGTCAAATCCATGCAATCGGCGCCGAATCTGATTTGGTCGAATGGCCGTGTGCAGGCCGCTGATTCCTTTGACGTAGGCGACTTCAAACGCCGGCTGCGTCTGGGTTGTGGCCGAAGTCGTCACCGCCAGCGCGCCAAACACCGCGGCCATCGTTTTCCAGCGCAAGCCTGAGTATTTCCGCATGCAACGTGACTCCTGTCAGTCGGGACTTCGCATGGCCGCCGGCAATCTCATTTCCGGCGGAAAGATCGCCCGCAGCACGATGGCAAACAACCAGCCCATTACGGTCCCCGTCGAAGGGCACCACCGGGGCAGCATGAGATCGAAACGCAATGTAGCCAGGAGCGCAAACTGCGTGAGGGCGGCCACGCCCATTGCAACCGCGACGTCAAGCGTGATAGCGCGAAGCCTGCGTTCCTCCGAATCCGAGTAACCGTTCCGCACCAGAAGAACCAGCAGAGCCGCTATCGCCGGAATTGCGAGCCTCAACAAGGTCAACGGATCGGCGTGCATCAAAAAACTGCGCAGCGAGAAATCGGCCAACCCGGACGCGAAGGAATAGCAGATCGCGCAACTGGTCGCGAGGAAGACCCGAGCGTCCGTGTTCCTGCGAATCTGGCTGACAATGACGCGAGGCGCCACGGTCAGCATGTTCACGGCATACCGGGCAGCGTCGACATATTGCTCGCAGAGATCCCCGAGCACCTCTTCCCGGCACGCCGGCGGCAGCAGCCAGCCTACAGCGTCTTCGATGATTTCAGGTGGGTACGCCATCTATTTCGCCCGCGCCCAGTTTCTGCCCCACGCATCGGCTGTGCTGTCCCAGATTCGTTTCGCCGTTACGGCAGCTTCCTGTAGCGCACGCCGCCCGGCTGGTTCCAGACGATAGCAGCGCTTGGCGCGGCCGCCTCGCTCCGGAGTCGGATCGGAGAGCCAGGAACTCACCAGGCCTTTCTCCTCCAGCCGGTCCAGCGTCACGTAAACCGCGCCGATCGATACCGCTTTCGGATGCGCCAGTTTCTCCGCTTTCTCCCTGATGGTTACCCCGTACGCGTTATCGCGCAGCGTTAAAAGCGCCGTCAGAATAACCTGTTCGAAAACCCCGAGAGAATCCGTTTTCGCCATTTGATTAACACTGTAGTACAAATAGGAAATCATGTCAATGGCGATTCCAGTGAGCCAGTGACCGGATGCGCCCGGACATACGGGCTGCGAGCGTTCGTCAGGTTCAAGGCCGATCGGCCCGAGTTCCCCGACGTTGTTCGGATGGCAAATCACGCGCACTTTGAGAGTTCCGGTACCCTCGGTGCAACCCCAACAAAATCGGTCGATCTTCGCTGCGCGACACAGGAGAAAGCCGCAGTCGCAATCCAATGCGTCCTATCACGGCGAACAATGCCACCGCCATGCCTTCACCAAAGAATTCCGGAAACTGGCTGAGTTGCGGCGCGGACGGAAGCTGCCGGAGTTCCACCTGCCATTGGGGATCCGGTGCACGATACTCTACCGAACGGCCATAAATTCCGGTCAATCCGGCAAACGCGGCGGCAGCCAGCGAAAGAATAACGAGCCTTGACAATACGGTCGCCAACTTCACAGACCCTCTCGCAGGGCGCGCTGGAAAAGCCTCTCCGCGGCCGCGAGGATCCAGTCCCAATTCATCGCAAGGTGAAACCCGGAAAGTACTATTACAAACTGCGAGAACAGGATGTGCAGTGAATTCCAGCGCCAATCCATGTCCGGCGCGGATTTCGCTCCAGTCAACGCCGGAATCGCCTTCCGGGATATCAGAATGCCGGAAAAGATTACGGCCGTCATGGCAGCGAAAAAACGTAACAGTTCACGCGTCTGCGG
>PLEX01000105.1 GCA_003136575.1 Bryobacterales bacterium
CGCACAGGAAAAAGGGAAAAGAGTAAAGGAAAATCAGTCCCCCACACAACGGAACCCGATATTGCTGATCCTGTCCTCAGGATGGTCCCAGCTACGATACGCGACGCGGAGGGCTGCCGCATAGCTGCTGAAAGCACCGCCCCGCAGCACCTTCGTGTCCTCGTCGAAATCGCTGTTCGTCCACTCCCACACATTGCCAGCCAGATCTGAAACGTCCTTGTCGGTGTTGCCCGCAGGGAACAGGCCTACCGGCGTGACTCGACCGACATTGTTGTCGAAGTTCGCCGTTTGATCGCTCGGGTCGTTATCGCCCCATGGATAGAGCCTGGCAGGCTTGCCTTCGCCCTCCGCAGCGCGTTGCCATTCGTCGCTTTCAGGCAGGCTCGGGCGGACGCAGCCGTATGTCTTGTGAGCCCATTTGCAGTAGGCGTCGGCGTCATGCCAAGTGACGCAGACGACGGGGCGGTAGGGGAACTTGGTTTGTGCCTGCCAAGAGGTTTGTTCGTTCCAGCCGCGGGGTTCGCGCTTCGGCTTTGCTTTGACGAATTTCGCGTATTCGCCGACTGTGACCGGAAACCGGCCAATCTTCAGTTTCCCGACCTTGGCCCAGTATTTATCGCCGTCCGATGGCAGAAAAAGGCGAGACAGATCACCGAGGCGTTCCCACGCTTCGGCGGCGTCGGCGCGGGTTTTGGCGTCGAGGCCCTTGCCGGCGTCGGGGTCGTCGAAGAGAGCGGTCACTTGACGGGTAAGTTCGGTGAGCCTCAAATCGAGATTTGCCTCCTTTACCGTCGCTTCGCTGTCGCGCTTGCGGCTCTTGCGTCTCTGATCGCGCAGGAAAGTGACTAAGGCTACTTTGCGCGCGCTGTCCGGGGGCATGAGCTCTGGACCGTCCAGGATGGCAGTGAACAACTTGTATGTCGGGGTGTCCTGTAGCATACAGGCGAGAAAATACAGGACCTCCCGCCATTCCCGTGAGTAGAGGCGGCGGTCCTGACGAATGGCATCCCATATATCTGCCGCGTCGCTGTTTTTGAGGTGCTCCGCAGCAAGGCACTCCTGAAAGGTAAGGTGGACGAATTCGACGGTGTCTCCCCGGTGCGACAGGATTCCCCCGTCTTCTTCCATTCTGAGATAGCGGCGTGCCGTGGCGTTGTCGAGAAGCGGGGAAAGCGCCTTGACCGCCTCCTGAAGTTCGAAATCTTTGCGCCGTCCCGCCGTCGCGGTCTGCATGGCGAATGCCAGCAGCTGAACGCGCTCGAGCCGTGAACGGGGATCGGGCTGGCCGGGGACTTCGAGCCGCGCGTTTGCCAACCACTTCAGAATCGTTGTATATAGGTCCAGGCGGTTTTCCGGGAGTTTGCCGCCGTTGAAATGGATCACGGTAAGCGCGGCCAGCATGAAAGGGTTGCGCGCCAAGCCCGTGTCCTTGTCGGAAAGCTCGGGCAATTCCAGCGCGTCGCTCAGAAGCTTGCGCTGCAGTTCCGCTCGTTGCGACTTTTTCCCGTATCTACAAAGACACCATTTCGCTATGAAGTCAGCGATGGCCTCATCGCCGAATTTGTCGATCACGAAGATGGAGAAGCCTGTCGGACGCGCTTCTCCCATCAGCGGAGCGGGGCGGGTGGTAACCACGATGTGACAGTTTGGGTAGCTTCGGGCGGCGTCGGCAAAGAGCGTTGCCATCCATGCCCGGACGACCTCATTAGGTACCTCGTCAAGTCCGTCCAGCAGGAGTACCGTGTCCCCCCGATGCAGCATCGATTCAAAGAAGGCCCGGGTGCAATCAGTAGAGGCTGCGAGAAAGTGCGGGATCCACTTCGCGAGGGTCGGGACGGTCGGTGAACCGTCCGGTCCGTGATCCCAGATCTTCTTGTCGTCGCCGGAGAGCTTCTCAATGTGCGTAGCCAGTTGGGATATCCGGATATAAAGTGGAAAGCCGCGAACGGGAAGCTCAAGCGGCTCTTTCTTGTCATCCGGGGCGGCAAGTTCATAAGCAACCCGCCTGACGAAGGTCGATTTGCCGGAGCCGGCGTCGCCCTGGATGATGACGCGACGATGTTTGATGACGGTTTCGAGTCTCGCCGAGCGGCTGGCCGGCTGGGATCGTGCAGCAGTGTCCAAGTCTTCGGCTACGGTAGTTCGGAGTGGGACGTAGACCTCCGAGATAGGAAATTCCCGGGCCTCGGGCGAGGACGTGTCCATGCCGAAAGGCTTGATGTGGCCGACTTCGTCGCGGAGGCGGGTGAGGTAGTTGGCGGATTGGCGGGTTAGTTCAGCGTCGGAGAGTTGCGGAAGGTCCGCAGGCGCTTCTCCGGCGTCATCATTCGCGTCGGCCAGGCGTTTGGCTTTCAGGCCGCGGCGCAACACTGCGACGTTGTAGGTGATCAGAGCAACTACCCCAGAAAAAGCGATACCTGACGCGAGCCACGCGGCCGATCCGGAAAGGAATAAAAAAGGCCATGCTATAAGCAGCCCCGCGCACACGACGCCCAGGCATCTTGCAAGCAGTTTATGTTCCCAATTGCCCAGACGCTGGGCGAGCGCGAGGAGTCCAACTATCGTAAGCGTACGACGAAACCCTG
>PLEX01000033.1 GCA_003136575.1 Bryobacterales bacterium
ATTTTGTGACAGCGCCTTAGCGATGAGAGTGTCATGCCGGGAGCAGTGCACGCCGGGTTCCGGCGGGTAGCGCCTAAGGTAACGCACCGCTGCGGCACTTGACACAGGGTTAGCCTTGGATTTCGGTATTTGCTGTGGCAGTCAAAGTGCACAAGCGCATCCGGTTGTAAAGCAGGACGAATAAGGAGGCCGTACATGCTTTTCATTTCCCTTGTCATCGCCCCGACGTCGATGGTTTGCGATCGATTTGATGACCACAATCTCTGAGCCGATTGCTTTTGCGGCCCGAGAGGCCAGCGCGTTACCAGAGGGTCTCCCAAACTGTAATTCCGCGCACGCGAGACTCCTCCGGATTCACGATGGCGAGCGCTGTGGTTCTTCCAATTATTCCGGCAAGACGATCATCACTGCGCGATTTGCCGATTGCGGGAACCTGCGAGAAACACCTTCGTACTTTCAAGCCCTCTTGTCCCGTTCGCCAGAAGGCATATCGCGGCAAGAACCGGGCAAACGCCGGCGACCAGGATCGCGGGTCCGAATTGCTTTTGCGGCCCCAGGAGCCAGCCCGTTATCAGTGGCGCAGCCGCGCCGGCGATTTGCGAGAGCGTGTTCAGATAGCCGATAGTTCGTCCCGCCAGATTCCTCCGCGTGACGTGCTGCACGATCGCCCAGAAGCATGAATTGCCGGTGCCGGTGGCGCACATCGCGAGAGTCAGGATCGGCAGAACCCAGGCGCGGTCCCGCACTACCAGGAGCAGGAGGATTGCCGCCGTCGCCGTGTAGCCAGCCACTGCAAAGAGCAGGCGGCTGCGGAAGACGCCGATGCGCGCGGCCAGTTTGTCCGCTGCGTAGCCGGAGACCACGTTCGTAGCCGCGACGGCGAATAACCCTGTCGAGACCACTCGCCCCATTTCGGTCGTGGAGAAGCCTCTCGTCAGCGTCAGGTACGCAGGCACCCAAGTCAGCACGAAATACCAGTAATAAGAAGACAACAAGATGCAGAACGACAGCGACCAGAAGGTCGGGCTGATGAATAACGCCTGCCAGTTCAGGGCAGATGGATCGGCGCGGTCCTCAGGCTCATTTTCAGCTGGCTGCGCGGTATGCGTTCCGTCGGATGGCACCGTGAACCACCAGCATGGCAACCAGAGCAGCGCTCCCAACCCGGTGATGCCGAACATCATGCGCCAGCCGAAGCGATCCAGCAGCAGTGAACCAGCCAGCGCGCCGAGCGCCGGCCCGACGCTCTGACCGGCTATGTAGATGGCCGTTGGCAGGCCCTGCTCCCTCCCCTGGAAGTTATTGCGAATCCACGTGAGGCTGGCGAGCGGTCCGATCGATTCAGCGAGACCGAGCGCCATCCTCATCCCGACGACGTCGCCTGGCCCGCGGCTCAGCGCAATCGAAGCGGATGCGAGTGACCAGAGGAGAAAGCCCGAAGCGTAGGTCCGGCGGATGCCGAAGCGGTCGACCACGGCACCCGCCGGAAGCTGGAACACGCCGTAGGTCCAGAAGAAGGCGGAGAGAAGGATGCCCATCGTAGCGGGCGGAATGCGGAAGTCGCGCATGATGGAGGGCGCAGCGATGCTGAGATTACCGCGATCCACGTAGCTGATGACGATGCCCAGGAAAACGAGAGCGAGGATACCGAGCCGCCGGTTCATGCGGCCCACTCGCCGCGGCCATAGACAACGCCTCCGTCTTTGACGACGGCGACGATGCCCTCGGGTTCCCGGTCGGGGTCTTCGTACGTGGAGTGGCTTTGAATGGCTGCCGGATCGAAGATCGTCAGGTCCGCGCAATGGCCGGATGTTACCAGGCCACGGTTTACCAGGCCGATTCGCCTTGCCGGCTTGCTGGTAATCTTGTGTACGGCTTCGGAAAGAGAGAGCCATCCGCGATCGCGCGTGACGTTGCCCAGCAGTTCCGGGAAGGTTCCGTAGAGACGGGGATGCGCCTTGCCCTTAACGTGAAAGCCGTCGCTGATGACGGAGCAGAGAGGGTGCGTGAGAAGTTGGCGCAGATTCTCCCGGCTCTGGTTAAAAGAGACGACGTTCACCGAAGCTTCCTCTTCGACCAGCAGATCGAGCGCGCATTCGGCGGGGTCCGTCGTTCGGGCCGAAGCGATATCGGCGATGGTCTTGCCTGGGAGTTCCGCGTTTTTCGCCGTCCCCACGCCGGAAATGGTGATGTCGCTCCAGGATTGTGGGCTGGTTCGGTCCATCTCGCGCGCTATCTTGCTGCGCGTCGCCTTGTCGCTCAGCCGTTCGAGCAGGGCCGCTTTTCCGCCTTCGAGCGCCCACGCGGGCAGCCATTGCGTCAAGACGGTGCTGCCGCATTGGTAGGGGTAGATGTCGAATTCGACGTCGACGCCCTGCCGGTTGGCCATTTCAATCTCGTCGAGCGCTTGTTGCTGCAGATGCCAGTTGGATCGTCCGGCTGCCTGCAGATGCGAGATCTGGAGACGGCACCCGGTCGCGCGCGCCAGATCAAGTTGTTCGCGAACCGCGTCCACCAGGCCGGCAGAATAGCTGCGCATGTGGGTCGCGTACAACTTATGGCGACGGGCGACGATGCGGCAAAGGCGCTCCAGCTCTTCTTTCGTGGCACCGGAACCGGGCGCGTACATCAGACCGGTGGAGAATCCGCAGCAACCGGAGGAGAGCGCATCGTCGAGCAGGCCGGCGACACGATCAAGCTCGAGACTGGAAAGGGCCCGCTGCGACTGGCCCGCGACCGCAACGCGCAGACTGCCATGGCCCACCAGCGGGAAGACGTTCATTTTCGTGCTCTGCGTCTCCACCGCGCGGAGATAATTGGATGCGTTGCTCCAGCCCCAGCCATCGGGTTTGCCCAGAATTCCCGAGGCGAATTCCTGGAGCGTGCGCGGGTCTCCGTCAAACGGGAACGGGGAGAAGCCGCAATTCCCTACGACTTCGCCGGTCACTCCCTGGCGGAGTTTTTCCGCGCCGCCGTCGAGCGCCTGGAGATCCCGATGGCTGTGCAGATCGATGAAGCCGGGCGCGATCGCAAGGCCGGAGCAGTCCATCGACGGGCAGTCCCCGACGGCATGGATGTCGACTTCGGCGATCATGCCTTCGTCAATCAGAACCGGCCCGTGGAAAGGAGGATTCCCGGAACCATCGACTACAAGGCCGTTTTTCAGAAGGAGCATAGCGGAGCGTTGCGGCCGGAAAGCGGGAGCCGATACGGGAATCGTACACGAGGCGCGGCGTCAGTCACAAGTGCGGACACAAAGGCGACTGAACGGCTGGCTGCGTCTGCCTGAATGTTTGAATGGTACAGAGGTCTTTGTCAGTGGCATTCACACCATACAGGATGCCGGGCCAGTCGTCGCCCGGCGCCACGGCGGTTGGGAGCGCGACGAAGTTTGTCGGCCAGATCGTGGCGAAACAGGATGTTTACGTGGAGGGCGAAGTAGAAGGCCAGATTGAAGCGACGGAGAGGAAAGTCGTCGTCGGGCCGACTGGCTGCGTTCGGGGCGATATTTGCGCGGCGGAAGTCGAAATCTTCGGGCAAATGCGGGGCAATGTCGAGGCTGGCTCCCGCGTCGCGCTCCGTAAAGGGTCAGACATGCTGGGGGACATCAACACGCAGCGCATCGGCATGGAGGATGGCGCGGTGTTTAAGGGGCGCGTCGACGCGAAAAAGCCGCTGCACGGCCAGATTTCGCCGGACCGCAGCCGCGTGGCCTATACGTCCGATATAACAGGCCGGTACGAAGTATATGTTGCGCCTTTTCCGGGCGAGGGCGGCGGACGACAGGTTTCGACGACGGGCGGTTTACTGCCCCGCTGGAGTGCGGACGGCAAGGAGTTGATTTACGCTGGTCTCGATGCGAAGCTGATGTCGGTCGAGGTAACGCTGAACGGCGGTGGCGTGGAAACGGGTATTGCGCGGTCGGTCGGCGAGCGTGCGAAGCCGATCGATTCGACCATGGCGCTTCCGTTCGATTGAGGTTTTCATTGGCGAATTGGGTCGGCGGCGGCACTTCCGGGCCGTCGTCCGGGCCACTGTGCCCCGCCAAAAAGGTCAACTTTGGACTGGAAGCCTGACGAGGAGCGCCTTTATGCTGCGTTGCATTGGTACTACGGCGAGACGGCGGGTTTTCGATTGTTGGCTGTCGTTTTGACGGAGCGGCACGAGCGAATTCGGGTAATCACGGCTTACGATTTGGTCGCAGGGCAGAAGCGAGACTACCTTGAGCGCCGCGTACGGGAGAGTTGAACGGAAATGGAGACGCACAAAACAAGAAAAATATCCGTCCCGTCGTTTAAGAGCGAGAAGGATGAAGCTACGTGGTGGTCCGGCGTCGAGGGCCGCGCGTTCCTGAAGCGGCAATCTTCGGCGCGGAGCGCAGCCAAACCAGGCGGTTCAAAGCTGGTTGCAAAACTGGCCCGCGTCGGTAGCGTGCAAATTGCTCTGCGGTTGCCCGCACCGGATCTCGCCCGGGCTCGGACCATAGCGAAACACAAGGGCATTGGCTGCCAGACGCTGCTGAAAATGCTGGTACATGAGGGTTGCAGCGCGCCGAAAACCAATGAAAGCCCCGGGCGGACGTGCGGGTATGTGGCGGGTCCGCTCATCCAGTCTGGATGAGCGTTCGGAGAAGCACAGCCGGATGGACCGCGCGTTCGCCCGTGAAATCGTGAATCTGGTGGCGGCAGGATGTCCCTGCCGCGACTACTATTGCTAATTCGCCTTTGCCTCGGACCAGCGGGAAAAGCTTTCGCTCGCCGATGGCGCGTGAGACGTCGTAATGGCCCTTCGAATAGCCAAACGATCCGGCCATTCCGCAACAGCCGGCATCGGAATCCAGGATCTGACAGCCGGGTATCTTCGCGAGCAGGCCAATCGCCGCAGGAAGCAGTCCCATCGATTTCTGATGGCAATGGCCGTGCAGCAGAACCTTCGCCGGGCCGGATTTCCACTGCAACGGCAGTTCCGCAGCCAGCTCTTCGAACGAAACGCAGGCATCGGCAATTAACCTCGCCCTGCGTTGTTCCTCGCCGCGCAGCAAGGCCGGAACATCTTCCTTCATGGCTGATAAACAGCTCGGCTCGCAAAATACGAACTTCCTCCCAGCCGATGCGGCATCAAACAAAGCGGTGGTATTGCGGCGCGCCTGCTCGGTCGCTTCGCGAAGCAGTCCTTTCGAGATCATGGGCCGGCCGCAACAAACGTTGGTCGCCAGCGCGACCTTCAGTCCCGCCGCCTCCAGAATCTCCCACGCGGCGATGCCGATCTCCGGGTCGTAGTAGTTCGTGAACGTGTCGTTGAAAAGCAGTACCGATGCGTCATTCGTGCCCTTGCCCCGGAGACGCGATGCCAGCGTGCGGCGGCTCAGTTCAGGCAAGGTGCGGCGACAGTCGATTCCGAATAGCGCCTCGTTGACGCGCCGCATCGACTTCGACCCGGCCAGCCGGTTCATCAGCGGGGCGATCGGACTTCCCATCTTCGCGATGGTACTGACGTTGCCCAGCAGCTTCGCTTCGAACGACGCTCCGTGCGTTTGCCGGTAACCGGCGAGGAATTCGCTCTTGAAGCGCGCCATATCGACGCCCACCGGGCATTCCGCCTTGCACGCGCGGCACTCCAGGCACAGGTCGAGCGCTTCGTAAACGCCGTGGTCGTCGAGTCCGGCGTCTTTCAGTTTCCCGGTCATCGCCAGCCGCAGCACATTGGCACGCCCGCGCGTGACGTCCTTCTCTTCCTTTGTCGCCATGTACGAAGGACACATCGTTCCTTCGAGTTTCTTGCGGCACGCGCCGAGTCCGCTGCACATTTCGACTGCGCCGCCCATGCCGCCGAATTCGGAAAAGTCGAAGAAGGTCTTCGGATTCGGCGAAACATATCCCGCCCCGAATCGCAGATTCTCGGTCAACGCCGGGCTGTCGACAATCTTGCCCGGATTGAAGATGCCATGCGGGTCGAACGTGCGCTTTACCGTGCGGAAGGCTTCATAAAGAACCGGCCCGAACATTTTCTTCATGAACGGGCTGCGCACCAGACCGTCGCCGTGTTCGCCCGAAAGAGCGCCGCCGAATTCCAGCACGAGATCGGAAACGTCGTTGGCAATGGCTTCAAACTTCGCGATTCCCTCGGCGGTCTTCATGTTGACGACGGGCCGAACGTGCAGGCATCCGACCGAGGCGTGCGCATAGACGCCCGCATTGGTGCCGTGGCCGCGGACCAACCGCATGAACCGGTCGATGAAGTCGCGCAGTTTCTCCGGCGCAACGGCCGTGTCTTCCACGAAAGACAGTGACTTGGCGTCCTCCTTCATCGTCATGGAAAGACCGAGCGCGGATTCGCGAAGGCTCCAGACGCGCGCCTGCTGCGCCGCCTCCGTGGCGTGATGAAAGCGATAGCCGTACCCGCGCGCCGTGAGATCCTGTTCGAGCGCGGCGAGACGCGGCGGCAGATCGGCCTTTGCGTCGGCATAAAACTCGATGCAGAGCAGCGCGCCCGGTTCGCCTTCAACGAAGGTCTCGCGCATGCGTTGCAGATTCGGGCTGAGCCGCGTGTGATCGAGGATAAAGCTGTCCATCACTTCGACGGCGGATGGCTTGTGTTGCAGAATCACCGGCGTGGCTTCGAGAGCCTCAAGCAGCTCGCGGAACTGCACCACGAGAACGGCTTTTTCCTTTGGCAGCCGGACCAGATTGAGTTTCGCCTCCAGGATTACGGCGAGGGTGCCTTCCGAGCCGACAACGATCTTCGCCATGTTGAATGGCTCGCGGCCGGGAACGAACTCGTCGAGGTTGTAGCCGCCTACGCGGCGAAGCACTTTCGGAAAGCGGTGGTCGATCTCCTCGGCGTAATCGGCGGCCAGTTGCCGCACGGTCCGCGAGCACTGCGCGGCGAGCGTTTCACCCGAGTCCGTCGCATGTCCGGTGCCGAACTTCGCGATCGAACCATCCGACAAAACAACTTCAAGTCCGATCACGTGGTCGATCGTCTTCCCATAAAGCACCGAGCGAGCGCCACTGGAGTTGTTGGCGATCATGCCGCCAATCGTCGCGCGACTGGAGGTTGAAACGTCCGGTGCAAAGCGGAGGCCATGAGGGCGCAGCGCCGCATTCAATTCGTCGAGAACGATGCCAGGCTGAACGCGGACCCAGAGTTCTTCGGTGTTCAGTTCGAGGATCTGGTTGTAATACTTCGATGTGTCGACCTGGAGTCCGGCCCCGATGGCCTGCCCCGCCTGCGATGTTCCGCCGCCCCGCATGGTCATGGGACACCGGAAACGCGAGCAAATCTGAACGACGCGTATCAGATCTTCCCGCGACCGGACGATCACCGCTCCCAATGGTTCGATCTGGTAGACGCTGGCGTCGGTGGAATAAAGCGCGCGGGTGACGCCGTCGAACCGAACTTCACCCGCACTGGAGGCTTCGAGTTCTCGCCGGAGCGCCTCGGTATCGACAAGCCGGGCATCCGCGGCAGGCACGGGCACCGACGCGGCAATCGACACCAGGTCCATAGCTACGCTTGCGGGGCAGACACCTTCGCCTGCTCCGTTAACCACGCCATCGCCTCCGTAACGCCGCCTTTGCGATGTGGAACGCCGACGAGTTCGAGGCCCATCTCGACGCCACAAAGCGTGCCGGCCAGCATGAGGTCGTTGAGACTTCCGAGATGGCCGATGCGGAATACCTTGCCCGCCAGTTTGCCCAGGCCGGCTCCCAGCGACATATCGAAATGGCGCAGAATCACCGCGCGCAGATCGGCTTCATTGAAGCCATCCGGCATCACGATGGCTGTCCCGGAACTGCTGAATTCGGCTGGGTTCAGCGCGAAGATCTCCAACCCCCACGCGCGAACGGCGCGGCGGGTCGCTTCGGCATGACGCTTGTGCCGGCGGAAGACGTTTTCGAGGCCTTCTTCTTCGAGAAGCAATTTGACCGCTTCACGAAGCCCGTAGAGAAGATTCGTGGATGGCGTGTAGGGGAAGAAGCCTTTCCGATTCATGTCGAGCATCTCATCCCATCGCCAATAGCTCCTGGGCAGAGTGGCGTGACGACTGGCCTCGATTGCCTTCGCGCTGATGGCGTTGAAGCCCATGCCGGGCGGCAACATCAGGCCCTTTTGCGATCCTGCCACGGCCACATCGACGCCCCACTCGTCGTGCCGATAGTCGATGGAGCCGAGCGAAGAGACGGTGTCGACCATCAGCAGCGCCGGATGGCCGGCGGCGTCAATGGCCTTTCTTATGGCCGCGATGTCGGTGGTCACGCACGTGGAGGTTTCGTTGTGGACGACCATCACGGCGCGAATTTCATGACCGCGATCTGCGCGAAGCTTCGCTTCGAGCGCATGAGGGTTGGCGCCATGACGCCAATCGCCGGGGATGAGATCAACCGTGACGCCGAAGTTGTTCGCGACCCTTGTCCAGAGGCCGGCAAAGTGGCCGCCGTCGAAAGCCAGAACCTTATCTCCCGCGCTCAGAATGTTGACCAGCGCGGATTCCCAGGCCCCCGTTCCTGAGCCGGGGAAGATCAGGACGTGTCCGGTGGTCTTGAATATCCTCTTCATGCCCTCCAGGCAGGCGTTGGTGAGATCGGCAAAGTCCGCGCTGCGATGGTCGATGGTCGGGTACGCGATGGCGTGCAGAATGCGATCGGGGACGTTGGTGGGTCCGGGGATCTGGAGGAAATGGCGGCCGGGGCGATATCCCATTGTTTTCAAGTGATGCGACGTTCGATGATATCAGGCGAAAGTTTCCTGGGCGAAACGGACCGCCGCCGACGCCGATATGGCTGAATTAAGCACCGGCGGGCGCCGCTTACAGGCAGTGCGTGGAGGAGGGTTACTCGGGAGAACATACTTCCATGGTTTGCAAGGGTTTGGAAGCTGTCCGGATGACCGGGTGGTTGCGGGACGATGCCCATTTTCCGAAGTCGTGCGATGCCTCTCGAATTGACTCAAGCTTTCACGGCCGGGGCCGATCTGACAAGTGAGCCCATATGTTCGCAATCATTGGCATTATTGTTGTATTTGGCGCCGTCATTGGCGGATTCCTGCTGGAACACGGAAAACTGATGGTGCTGATGCAACCAAACGAGCTCATCATCATCGGAGGCGCGGCGATCGGCACGATTCTCGTCGCCAATCCGCTGCCCGTGATCATCAAGACGATCAAGGCCGTGCTGGGGGTGCTGGGTGGCAGTCCGTACACGAAGGCTTACTATCTGGAAAGCCTCAAGATGCTCAACGACATTTTCCAGTTCGCCAGAAAGAGCGGGATGGCGAAGCTGGAAGAGGACGTGGAGAACCCGGACAAGAGCGCCACATTCTCCAAGTATCCGGCGCTGCTGAAGGACCACCATCTGCTCCATTTCGTTTGCGATACGCTCCGCATGTCGGTTTCCGGCGTGGTGGCGGCGCACGATCTGGACGCGATTCTCGAAAACGACATCGAAGTGCATCACCACGAAATGATTACGCCGGCCAAGGCGTTGTCCACGGTTGCGGACGCGCTCCCCGGCCTCGGAATCGTGGCGGCGGTGCTGGGCGTGGTGATCACGATGGGTGCCCTGAACGGCCCGCCGCAGGAAATCGGCGAAAAAGTGGGCGCGGCACTGGTCGGCACATTCCTCGGCATTTTGCTCTCCTACGGGGTGGTGTCGCCGCTTTCGGCGAACATCGAGAAAATCGTGGATGCGGGCACGCAGTTCTATCAGGTGATGCGCGCGGGGCTGCTGGCCTTTGCGAAGGGCATGGCTCCGTCGATTGCGGTCGAGTTCGCGCGGCGCGCCATTCCGCATGAAGTCAGGCCCACGTTCAAGGAAATGGAAGCGGCCTGTAAGGGCGGCGCCGGCGCAGCTGCAAAGGCGGCTTAACCAATGCCAGCGCCTGTTCAGCCGATCATCATCATCAAGCGCGTCAAGAAGGGCCATGGGGGCCATCACGGCGGAGCGTGGAAGGTCGCTTATGCCGATTTCGTGACCGCGATGATGGCTCTGTTCATGGTGCTTTGGCTGGTGAGCAGCAGCGAACAGGTCAAGAAGGCCATAGGCGGTTACTTCAACGATCCGACGGGCAAAGGCAAGGACGTCGGCAACGGCCTGCGCGGCGTCGGCAGCGAAAGTCTTTCGATACAAAAAGACGACATGCCAAAGCTCAAGGAGAAGCTGGAGCAGGCGATCAAGACGTCCGAGCCTCTGGACAAGATCAAAGAGCACGTGGTGATGACGGTCACCGGCGAAGGGCTCCGCATCGAACTGATGGAAGACGCCCAGGGCGTGTTCTTTCAATCGGGCATTGCGGAGCCTTCCCCTTACGGCAAAGAGCTGATGGCGCTGCTGGCCTCCGAAATCGGAAAACTACCGAACAAAGTCACGATGGAAGGCCACACCGACGCCAAGCCCTACAGCGGACGAGGCGACTACTCGAACTGGGAGCTTTCGGCCGACCGGGCGAATGCGGCGCGGCGCTGGATGCAATCGCACGGCATGCGCGACGATCAGGTGACTCAGGTCCGCGGCTTCGCCGACCAAAGCCTGCGCAACAAGGATGACCCGGAGGACGCCTCGAATCGCCGGGTCTCGCTGATCATCCAGTACAAGCCTCCGCCGGAGCTTAATGGTGGCGTCTCGGGAGTAGCCGGCGCCAGCGGCGGGACCGGCGCGGCCGGCGGAACGGGAGGCGCGGCGGGCGGCACTGGCGCGAAGGGCGCGGCAGCTGCGACCGCGGCACCGGCGGCGTCACCGAAACCCTCGCCGGTACCGGAAGCGAAAAAAAAGTAGTGCTCTCGCCCCCAAATTTCGACCGCCGCAGGATTGGCTTTTACAAGACTGCTGACGCGATTGCGTAGGTGACATTCGCGTTAGTAACATCGTCGTGACCCGATATTTCTCCCTTCCGGCGTCGCCAGTGGGGACGCTCTCCTTGCCACGGAGTGCCGTCAAGGCACGTCAGAATACCCGATTCAAACGGGTTCCGGTAAAGGTTGCCTGCTCTTTGCAACTTGACAGCCGCCGATTCCGGCGTTTGCTGCGCTCCGTTGGCCCCAATGGCCGCGTACGGGCTGGAGGCGTCGCCTGCGTATTGAAGGCGGTTGCGATGGAGACGCGAGGCGAACGAGTAGGCATTCTTCAGAACGGCATCGGCGTTTGAAAAAGTGGAAATCATCGGGCCTGTCACCACTTTTTTCTCAATCACATCGCGGAAGAAGCCCGGCCGACCGGAACCCGCATCGGGGCTGAATCCGAACTGGGAGAAGGCACCTTCGAGCAGAGTCAGCGAGTCAACTTTCACGTCGCCCCGCTGCCCGAGTTCCCTGCAGCACTCCGCTGCCAGCCTGGCTCCGAGGCTGTGCCCCACAAGATGGAACTTAACCGATGCGCCGAGTTTCCGCCGGCCGGCGATCAGCATATCGGCCAGACCCCTTGTTCCCACTGTGCCCGACATTTTCTTCAGTGCCGACCACGTCATGAAATTCAGGAAGGCGCCTACGCCGCCGGACGCCGGAGACACGAATGGCATGTTGTCGATTCCGCCACTGCGCCGGGTGGCGTGATCGTGAAATTCCGCGAGCAGTTCGGAGCCGCGCATGCCCCGCAGCAAAGGGAGGCCTTCCGCCGGGTCGTCCGAGCCATCGCCGAAGGCCCGGAGCACCGAGGCAACGAACTCGTCCTGCGCGTGGTGATCGATTTCGACGACGCGGAGCAGACTTCTGGCGTGACCGATATGCGCTGCACTATAGGGAGTGGCGCAATGCTTCCGAAGCAGATCGAGGGCGTCGCGCGCGGATTCCGTTCCACCGACCGACTCCGGGTACTCCTCCGAATTCCAGTAAACGCCGACCGCGGCGAATTTCCTCCCTCCGATCCGGCTGGCGAACTCCGGGCGAGTGAAGTTTGCGCCCAGATTCGCCAGCAGGCGCATGTAGAGGGAGGTCGCGCTCGCCGCATTACCGCGAAAGCCGTGCGCGAGGAAAATCATGTCGGTAATCTTGTTACGCCTGCAATACGAAATCAACGCTTTGGCGGGTCTGACCGACCGCGCATCGCCGCGGAGGCCAAACTTCAGTTCGCCAAACGGGAATCCGGCGAGAGGTTCAATGGTCTTAGTCTGGCGAATGTTGTCGCCGGGGTTTAACATATCCGATCTCCTGCCCTATGCATACCGCGCGCGAGGGCGGGAAAAAGGCTCCATTCCCGCTAACTTATTGAAACGGAAGAAAAGATTTCTTAAAGATCGACGATACTGGCTTATCGCCGCGACGCCGGATGTTCGGAGAGCATCAGTATAATAAGGATTCCCGAAATGAATCTTCTCAACGTGGACCTGAAGCAGACGATCAATCTGCCTCGCACGAACTTTTCCATGAAGGCCAATCTGCCGCAGGCGGAGCCCAAGATGCTCGCCCGCTGGGCCGAGGAGGACCTTTATGGCCAGATCCGAAAGTCGCGCGCCGGCAAACCCGTCTGGATCCTGCACGATGGCCCGCCCTACGCCAACGGCCGCATCCATCTGGGGACCGCCTTCAACAAGATCATTAAAGACTTCATTGTGAAGTCGAAAACCATGGCCGGGTACGACTCTCCCTACGTCCCGGGCTGGGATTGCCACGGGTTACCGATCGAACACAAGGTGGATCAGGAGTTGGGCGGAAAGAAAGCCCAGATGTCGGCCTCCAGCCTGCGCAAGGCCTGCCGGAAGTATGCGGAAAAGTTCGTGAATCTGCAGCGCGAAGATTTCAAACGGCTGGGCGTGCTGGGCCGCTGGGATGAGCCGTACCTGACGATGGCTCCGAAGTACCAGTCGGTCATCGCCGGCGCGTTTGTCGACTTCCTCGACAGGGGCTATGTCTACAAGGGACTGAAGCCGGTCAACTGGTGCATGAGCTGCCGGACCGCGCTGGCCGAGGCCGAAGTCGAGTACGCCGACCACAAAAGCCCGTCGGTTTGGGTTCGTTTTGCACTTTCGTCGGATCCTGCCCTGATCGATCCTGAGTTGTCGGGCAAGAACGTGTTCGGCCTGATCTGGACCACTACGCCGTGGACCCTGCCCGCCAACCTGGCCATCGCGTATCATCCGAAATTTGAATATGTTGCGGTGGAAGTCGACGACGCCACTTACATCGTTGCGGCGGATCTTTTGGAAGCTACCGCGGCAAAGGTCGGCTGGAGCGGCGGGAAGATTCTTGCGCGTTTCCACGGAGGCAAGCTCGAAGGCGCGACGTTCCGGCATCCGTTCATGGACCGGACATCGATCGGAATCCTGGGCGACCACGTCACGCTGGAGCAGGGAGTCGGCGCGGTTCATACCGCGCCCGGTCACGGCCAGGAAGACTACGTGGTGGGCATGCAGTACGGGCTTGAGGTGTATTGTCCGGTGGATGGCGCGGGCCGGATGTTCGACCCCGGGACGAACGCGACGATTCCCGCCGAACTGCTGGGCAAGACCGTTTGGGAAGCGAACCCCATCGTCATCGGCATGCTGCGCGAGCGTGGCGCGTTGCTGGCGCAGGAGAACATCACCCATTCTTATCCGCATTGCTGGCGCTGCCATAATGCGACCATTTTCCGGGCCACCGAGCAGTGGTTCATCGGGATGGACAACAACGAGCTGCGCGCGAAGGCTCTCGACGCGATCAAAGCGGTGAAATGGATGCCGGAGTGGGGCGAAGGGCGCATTTCCAACATGGTGAGCGGCCGCCCGGACTGGTGCATTTCGCGGCAGCGCGTGTGGGGCGTGCCGATTGTCGTTTTCTACTGCGAAAAATGCCGCCATCCGCTGACCGACCGGAAGATTCTGGACAGCGTGGTGGAGTTGTTCGCCACACATTCGGCCGATATCTGGTTCGAGCGCACAGCGGCCGAGTTGGTTCCGACCGGAACTACATGTGCGAAGTGCGGGGCTGCGGAGTTTACGAAAGAGAATGACATCCTCGATGTCTGGTTCGATTCCGGGTCGAGCCAGCTTGCGGCGTTAAACGAGGAATACGGACTTCGCTGGCCGGCGGATTTCTACATGGAAGGCGGCGATCAGTATCGCGGCTGGTTCCAGAGTTCTCTGCTGATCGGCGTGGGGTTGCGCGGGGCCGCGCCGTTCCGGGGCTGCGCGACACACGGCTGGGCGCTCGATGGCGATGGCAAGGCCATGCACAAATCGCTGGGAAATTCGATCGAACCGGAGACGGTGATCAAGGATTCGGGCGCGGAGATCATCCGGCTTTGGTCGGGCTCGGTGGATTTTACCGAGGATGTGCGGATTTCCCCCATGATCCTGACAAGGCTCACGGAAGCTTACCGGAAATTGCGCAATACGTTCCGCTACGCGCTGGGCAATATCGGGGATTTCGATCCGGCGCGCGATGCCGTGCAGGGCGGGGAACTACATGAACTCGATCAATGGGTGCTGGTGCGAGCCGAGGATCTGGTGGCGCGCAGCCGCATCTGGTACGACGAGTTCGCTTTCCATAAGGTCTACCGCGCGGTATACGATTTCGCGACGGTCGATCTGAGCAACGTTTACTTCGACGTGCTTAAAGACCGGTTGTACACGTCCGCGGCGAAATCGAAAGCGCGCAGAAGCGCACAGACGGCGCTTTACCGTCTGGCGCAAGGTTTGGTACGCTTGCTGGCCCCGATTCTGAGCTTTACGACGGAAGAGGTCTGGGGACATTTGAGCGGCGTTGGCAGCGTTCATGCGGCGTTCTTCCCGGAGCCAGGAGATCTGACCGAAGGCCTCGGAGCCGAGCATCGCGGCCGCGTCGAGAACTGGAATAAGCTGATGCCGCTGCGCGACGAAGTGCTGAAGAGCCTGGAGGCGGCGAGGCAGGAGAAGGTGATCGGCGCGCCGCTCGAAGCGTCGGTTCTTCTTTCAGCTGACGATGCGTTGTATCCGCTGCTGGAAGAGTATGCGGGCGAGTTGCCCGGATTGTTTATCGTGTCAAAGGTTGTGTTGAGCCGCCAGACCGAGAGCGGTATTCGGGCGGCCATCGAACGCGCGCCCGGTATTAAGTGCGAACGCTGCTGGAAGTACACGGAGGACGTGGGTTCGGACGCCGGGATTCCGACCGTGTGCGCGTTCTGCGCCGGCGCGGTGCGGGAGACGCTGAGTGCGTGACACGGTGCGGGTAAAGGTTGGTGGGGCAGGGCTTCGGCCCTGCTGCCGGCCTTCTGGCCGGCCTCTTCGCACGGGCGGTTCCGCCTGCCAGGTGTTTAACCCGTGAAGGCCCTCGACAGGCTCGCCGCTTTCGCCGTCGCGCTCGGAGTGTTCGCGGCCGACCGCTGGTCGAAATGGATGGTGCTGACTCATCTGTCACCCGACACCGTGAAGCCCGTGATTCCAGGGTTTTTCAACCTGGTACATTCGGAAAACCCGGGCATCGCCTTCGGCATTTTTGCCGACGATTCCGGGCGATGGCATACGCCGGTTCTGGTGACGTTCTCGATCGTGGCGGTCGCGATCCTCGCGGCCATGCTGTGGAAGATCGATAAACTGGATCGTTATTCCGCCCTCGGCCTGTCGCTGATTTTCGGAGGCGCGATGGGCAATCTGTACGACCGCGTCAGAGTGGGGTCGGTGACCGATTTTCTCGATTTCTATCTGCGCAGCTATCACTGGTATGTTTTCAATGTGGCCGATTCGGCGGTATGCGTAGGCGCCGGATTGCTGCTGCTGAGTATATTTTTCGCGCGCCCGGCATTGCCGTAAGCGCGACAGGAGACGAACGCCCGATATGTTCCCCCGGTTATTTCAGATCGGAAGTTATTCGATGCCCACTTACGGGGCGCTGGTGGCCGTTGCGTTTCTGACGGCGCTCTGGCTCACCGCGCGCTTGGCGAAGGAGCGCGGAGTAAGTACGGAGAAAGTGGTGAATCTGGGAGTTTACTGCGCCCTGGTCGGCATGTTAGGCGCGAAGATCATGATGATTGCGCTCGATCCGGAATACCGTGTGCATCCGAGTGAGATCTTCACGCGGGAGACGCTGCAAAGCGCGGGGATTTTCTACGGCGGTTTCATCGCGGCGCTGGTGTTTTCGTTCTTCTATATGCGGTCGCAGAAGCTTCCGGTGCTGGCGACGGCCGATTTGTTTGCGCCGGGTGTGGCGATCGGGCACGGGATCGGGAGGCTGGGTTGTTTTGCGGCCGGATGCTGCTGGGGCAAGCCGACGACGCTGCCATGGGGAGTGATTTTTACGAGCAAAGATACGACGACCGGCGTGCCGCTGGGCGAGCGGCTGCATCCCACGCAACTCTACGAAGCGCTGGCGGAAGCGATCATTTGCCTGCTGCTGGTGTGGGCGCTGAAGCGGAAGCACCAGGACGGGCACATCATCGGGCTGTATTTCCTGTTGTACGGGATGGTGCGTTTCGCCGTGGAGTTTCTGCGCGTGCATGACGGGTCGAACCCGCTGGGTGGACCGTTTGTGCTGGAGCAGTGGATCTCGCTGGCGGTCGCGGTGGGCGGGGCGTATTTGTTGTCGCGGCGCGCGGCGCCGCTCGACGCTGTATTGGCGCGGTAGTATTTGTTAGGATGGCCTGAAAGAGTTGCGCTGAGGTTAGATGTAATATGCGTTCGCTCGCTACTTCCTTGTTGGTGTTTGTGGTGTCCTCGGGTGCGTCCGGCCAGACATACACTATCAACACTGTGTCGGGAAGCGTCCTGCCACTGAATTCTTTGCAGTTCCCTTCGGCGGACGGAAGGTCGACCGGGCCATCCAGCGTTGCTGTGGACGCGGGTGGTAACCTCTTTTTTCCGGTCGGGCAGATTGTGGTGCGTCTGGATGCCACGACGGGCGCATTGAGTGTCGCGGCAGGGGGCGGGACGAATTTCCCCGGCGACAATGGCCTGGCTACCAGTGCCGGGTTGAACCCCCAGAGTGTCGCTGTAGATTCCAGCGGAAACCTGTTCATCGTTGACAATGGTTCGCGCGTTCGAAAAGTCTCTAACGGCGTGATCACCACAGTGGCGGGAAACGGCACGCTAGGTTTCAGCGGCGACGGTGGCCCTGCCACAAGTGCTCAAATAAACCTTCCCCAAGCGCTTGCCGTGGACTCCGCGGGCAATTTATACATCGCCGACACAAGCAGCCGGCGCATCCGCAAGGTTTCTAATGGGTTGATAACCACGGTGGCCGGAAACGGCAACCCCGGAAGCAGCGGCGACGACGGACCGGCCACCAGTGCGGCCTTCTCGCCGAATGGTATTGCGGTAGACTCTTCAGGCAACCTCTACATCGCGGACCAGAGTTCCCGATTGGTTCGTAAGGTATCCAACGGCGTGATAACGACGGTGGCAGGCGGCGGAACGAGCTATCCTGGCGACAATGGACTGGCGATAAATGCCTCAATTTACCCCACCAGCGTTGCGGTTGACTCGGCGGGAAACCTGTACATCACTAACAATGGCTCGCGTGTGAATAAAGTTTCAAGTGGAGTAATCGCGACCATTGCAGGAAATGGGACATTTGGTTTCACTGGCGATGGCGGCCCCGCCGCAAACGCGGAATTCTACGCTGACCTTGCGCTCGCCGTGGACTCTGCTGGAGACGTTTACGTGGCTGATTATGACAATGGCCGCATCAGAGTCTTGACGCCCATAGGCTCCACTGTCCCCTCTTGCGCATACTCCGTGACGCCGACGTCTTTGCAGGCACCAGCCGTTGGCGACAGCCTTGCCGTCACCGTTCAAACCGCCGCCGCTTGCTCCTGGACCGTCTCCGGCTTACCGAGTTGGAGCACAACCTCCTCGCAATCTGGCACTGGCTCCGGCACAATTACTCTGACAGTTGCTCCAAACAACTCCAGCTCGGCGCTGAGCGCAACGATCCAGATTGCGGGGACTTCAATCGCGATCACGCAGCCGTCCGCGACCGCCTGCACTTACGCGATCAGCCCCGGCAGTCAATCCTTTCCTGCGGCGGGCGGCAATGGGACAGTCAACGTGACAGCACCCGCCGGATGCCCGTGGTCCGCCACCAGTTCAGCCAGTTGGATATCGATTACCAGCGGGGCGAGCGGCGCCGGCAACGGCACGATTGGCTATTTCGTATCAGCGAACAGTGGGCTGGCTCACACGGGCATCATCGCGATTGCGGGCCAGTCTTTTGCAGTCGCGGAAGGGGCGGCAGCCAGCACTGGCCCTGTCTACGCGGGTTCGATGGCACAGATTGCGTCGGGCGGTCTGTGGACGACGACGATCACGCTGGTGAACACGGGTTCGACGGCAGCCCAAGCCGTTCTCAACTTCTTCGGCGACAATGGCAGTCCCGTGGTGTTGCCGTGGACTTTCCCTCAACTCTCCGGCTCGGCGGCAGGGCCGACGCTGGAATCCACCATCCAACAGACCTTGAACCCGGGGGCGCAACTGGTGGTGCAGACCACTGGCCCGGCCAGTCAACCTGTGACCGTGGGCTGGGCGCAACTGCTTACGAACGGGAGTATCAGCGGGTTCGCAATCTTCAGCGCTGTGATTGGGAGTACCGTTCAGGACGCGGTCGCGCCGCTCGAAACGAGGAATGCCAGCGGGTATGTCGTGCCGTTCGACAACACGAACGGCAACGCACTTGGCATTGCGATGGCGAATCTCACGACTCAGACGCTGAATACTACGGTCAATATCCGCGACGACACAGGTGCGCTCATATCGTCGAATACGATCTCGCTGCCCGCCACAGGCCATACGTCGTTTGTGTTGACGACGGAGTACGGATCAGCGGTGGCGCAACGGCGCGGGACGATTGAGTTCGTAACGCCGTCGCCAGGGCAGATCAGCGTGATCGGTCTGCGGAGCAACGCGACGCTCGCGTTCAGCGATATACCGCCGATTGCCGAATAGTAGCGCGTTTAGTTCGCGGAATAGCGGAAATCCGACGGCAAAAAGATTCGAAAATCAACCCGGATATAATCGGGAATTGCCGACCGCGCAAGTTCCCGACGAACCTCTGGTTTTCATCCGCAACTGTTTATCCGTCGGTCGGGTGCGCTGGACGTACCACTTGACCATGCGCGTGCAGCAGCGGAAGTTGAGCGGCGAAATGCTGATGAAGGCCGTGGCCACGCTTGAGATCGTTGAGGCGTATCCTCATGACAAGTATCTCGATTCACCTTCTGTGTAATAGGCGCCGAATTTTGCTTCTGAACCCGCAATCTTCGGAATCTATGTAACGCTTCGCCTTCGGCTTTCACTAAGAATGCAGGAGAAAGCATGCCCACTTCAGTTACATTCGCCGGTCAAAACCGGCTCATCAGGCCCGCAGCTCTGGCCGTCAACGAACCCATACCGCCAAACATCGGCACTCAAGGTCAAAAAAAAGAGGGCCAGGCTATGGTAGCGATGAGTAAAGCATTCGGGCTTGTCGTTGCGGCCGTCATCGCAGCGACTCTTTTGACACCGCGACCAGCAGGGGGAGCGCCGCCCCAACAAGGCGGGGATCTTCCTGGCCAAAGCTGCCAACGCAACAATAAGGACGGCTCAATAACGACGGGACTGTGTTCAAATGTTTGTAAGAACTTGGACGTCAGTACCACAAAAGATGTAAATACTGGCAAGAGGACCTGTACTGAAGCGCTGAGCGTCCCCACACGATGGGGGCTCGTGGCCGTCTCGGGAAGCTCGTTGACGCGGTTGTTGAGATTCAGCGACACAGGTGAAGTGCAGACTTGTACGCTGACCAAAGCGGATGAGATGCAATGTTACAATGTGACTATCCGAGAAGTAAACACGAAGTCGAAATAAGTGTGTTCCCAGGCAGGAGGCCCCGAAGCCTCGTCGCGGACCATGCACGCAAAGTTATATCGGTTTCGGATCGTCGTCTTATGGCCGCGTAGCTAGCCATTCTTCAATCGTCACGCGCGCGACGCAGCGGGCAGCTCCTTTGCGCAGCTCACGACATATAACGAGACTTGTAATGATGATAATTCCTGAAGCAGGAATCAATGCCGCTCCCGTCGGGCGGTGGGGCGGGGCGAGCATTCTTCCGCTTTGGCTTCAGCACGCAACGGGAGTTTGTTCAGCCCCTCACCTGCGACAACGAATCCAGTGAACTCGGTGCCAGCCAACATCGGCGGAAACGTCGATCACCTGCTGCCGTCGAAGCCGAGCGAGAAGCTCAGAGCGCGGCAGATTTCGCTCATCCGCAACGTCCCAGGCCGGCGTGGACGTGACGGGGGCCACCGTCACCGTAGGACCATGTCGAAAAGCCAATATGCCGACCAGGGGCAGAGTGGCGCGAATGCGGATGTCATCCGCCTTGCGAAAGAAAATGAGGCAGGGGATGGATGTCCAGTCGACGATGTGGCCCTCGTAAACGCCGCGAAAGAAGGCGGTGAGCGTGCAAGTGGCGGCGAAGGCGGGACAGAAGTTCAGGTGCGGCAACGATCAGCGTGATGTAACGATGTAACGCGCCCCTGCCGACCGGCACTAAATGTGTCATCGATCAACTGAAATCGTCGTTTTCTGAACTTTCGCCGGTGTAGGACCCGGCGACATCATCCGCGCCGGCAGGCGCAAATCATCCGTCAATCATCAACCTTGCCGCAGATAAAATTCTTCGTCGAAGGCGGGAACGCATCTGATACCCGGACCGTTGGAACGGCCGGGGTGCCTGCCTGGCAACCTTCATCAAGTAACCACACGAAGAACTTGTTCTATCTGCCATGATTGGTCGCCGTTGTCCAGCCCTGCCTGGCGGCGCACATGGACCGGCCCCGATTTAATCGAACCCTCCGAGCCATGGGATGAGACGTACATACACAAGCCGTGGCTTGTGAAATACCATGGCATGGTTTACCACTTATATTGCGCCGTCGGCAAAGGAGGCCGCGCGATTGCAGTTGCCACGTCGAAGGATTCTCGCCGGAGGTAAGAAGCGCAGCGGCCACCGCGCGCGGTGCCGAACACCGCCGGAACAGCCTGTTCGGCGGGTCCCGCAGCAGGGGATACTCGACACCGAACAATCGGAAGTACGCGAAAAGCCGCGTCGCGCGGCGCCGAATAATTCAGCAATCGGTCCAGCCGTGCGCGGCGGCTACTTCGGATCCGTCTGCTGCGGATCCGTCTGCTGCGGATCAATCACGGCGCTGATCACTTCCACGCGCGTCGTCGGCGATTCTCCAACTAACTCCAGTTTGTCGAAGGCGTCGAGAACGTCCATGCCTTCGATCACCTTGCCGAACGCACTGTACTTCCCGTCGAGATGCGGCGCGGCGCCCAGCATCAGGAAGAACGAGGTCGAGGCCGAATCCGGGTCGTCGCCGCGCGCCATGGAAACGATGCCGCGCTCGTGTTTCACGTCGTCCCGGAACTCGCCCTTGATGGAGTGGACCCAGCGGTCGCCCGGCTGGTCGGCGTCGTTCGAGCGCGCGTCACCCATGCCGCCCTGCGCGACGAAGCCTTTGATCACGCGGTGAAACGGCGTTCCGTTGTACCAGCCGGTTTGGGTCAGCGTCAGAAAATTGCGCACGTGATTCGGCGCCCAGTCGGGCTCCATTTCGATGCGGATCGTGCCCAGCGTGGTCTTCATCGTCACCGTTCGATGGAGCTGGCTTACCGGCACGTCTTTGAAGGGATCCTTCTTCTTCGGCTCGATCGAGACCTTCAGGATGCGGACCGGGTTTTCCGCGATCTGGTCCGGCCCGGCCGGTACGCGAGAGATCGCCTCGACGACGCGCATTCCCTCGGTTACGCGGCCAAAGGCGGAGTACTTGCCGTCGAGCGACGGTTGCGGCGAGACGCAGACGAAGAACTGCGCGCCGTCGCTATCCGGCTGGTTCGGGATGCTGACGGTGGAGATGACGCCACGCTCGTGCTTCATGTCGCTGTATTCGGAGACCACAGTGTTAAGGCCGCCGGTGCCCCAGAGGTTGCGCGGGGTTTTGGGGTTCTTGAGGAGCGGGTCGCCACCCTGGATCAGGCCGTTGGCGAAGAGGCGGAAGAAGGCGCTGCCATCGTAGTAGCCCTGGCGCGCGAGGCGGATGAACTGCTCGACGTGCTTCGGGGCTTTGTCGGGTGCGAACTCGAAGCGGAAGGTGCCGAGGTCGGTGGAGACGACGGCTTCGAGGTCGGAGGACGAGGGCTGCTGGGCGAAGGCCGCGGAGCAGGCGAGGGCGAGGATGGGGAGATAGCGAAGGGGCCGCATCGCTCACTATCTTAATCTGTGCGGCTACCTCAACGATACTGTGGAGTGGTGGCCACACTCATGAAGAAGATCACGGTTGTTCTCGACGCCAGGCTGCTAAGAGCAACAGACAAAACTGCGCAGCGAACGAACCAGAATCGTTCGGCGCTGGTGCGCGAAGCGTTGCGAGAGCACCTACGGAATCTCGCGATAAGGGCAATGGAGGAGCAGGAGCGAAAGGGGTACGAAAAATACCCGCAGCTGCCAGAAGACTCGCTTATCTGGGCCCGGACCCCCTGCGTGTGAAGAAGCGATGCTTTCTCCAGCGACTTCATGCAGTTTTTTTGTTTCTATAGCTTTACACCAATTCAGCGAGCCTGCTTTCGGTCAACACGGAACTCGTTTTAATGCAGCGTTTGGACTTTTGGAACACTTTTGGACCACCGCGTCGTTGTCATACCTGTTCCGAGACCAGACGATCCCCGCGAGTACACTCCTGCTGTTGACCGCGGGCGCCTAGCGACGGCGGACAGTCACCGACAAAATTCGCCCCACCCGAGTTGAGCACCTTCGTCTCCCGCGCGAACCCATCAACAAGTAGTACGATTGATGGCGAGCATCACAGAGTTGCCTCGGAATCATGGTCGACGAAGCTTCAGAGCGCGCCTGCATCGAGTCGTTCAAGCGAAACGACTATATGGCTTGTATTGGTCAGGTGCTCTCGCTGCTTGCTCAAACAAAATCCAGCACGCACACACTGATGCAGATTGTTCTTATATCCAGTCAGCGAGTCGGCTACGTCGCTGGCATTGAGCAATTTGGCCCCCTGGCGCTCGACATCGCCTCGGGCGACGCGTGGCACCGTTTATTGCTTGAATTCAGTTTGGGCATACGAGCCTTGCCTGATGTCCTAAATGCAGCGGATTCCGACCGCCGACGATGCCAAGCGCATTACTATTCCGGTGCCCGTTTTGCCACTGAGGGGCGCGCTTCCTACGCTCGTGAACAGTTTTCTCTTGCAGCGGCTCTGAACGCCCCGTGTGTGGAACACGAACTCGCCGAGCACGAGCTTGCGGCGCGAGGTCGCCCCAAGGCTATCTAATAGTCGAATCCGGCCCATCGCGGATCAGGCGAATGACTGGCTTCTGGAGGCGAGAGGCGAGCTCAACTAATTCTTCGAGTTCCTGCTTCGTCTTGGTCGCGGGCGCCTCAACGGTAGTGCCGTCTGCTCCGCGTATGGTGACTCTGCCTTCGTCACCTCTTCTTTTTTCCAACAGTCGGAAAACGCCATTAATCAACGCCGCCATGGCGGCGCTCGTGCCGCCGACAACCGCAACGAGCACGGTCGAGTCTATCCCGACGGAGGAACGAAATTGGTGCTTTGATCGTCGCACCTTTAGTTGAACGCCGGAACCGATTTCGAGCTCAGGCGCGAGAGCGGCCTTGAGTACTGCCGGAGAACACCAGTCGGCAACGAGCTTGACTTCAATCATGGGAGAACGCGGCTTCAAGACCAGATGATTATATCGTCTGGCGAAGACCTCCCCACGTCCAGCCGCTGCAACGAAAAGCTCCCCAGAAGAACACATCCTGAAAGCTGTGTTCACGAGAAAGGATCTGCGAACGCCATCGTGGTTGTACTGCGTTAAGATTACTTTCTATTGCGACCGGCAAATTCTGCGAGAGATACTCCCCGTTTCGAAGAAAGCGTAAGCCGGCTGTGTAGGCATCCTGAACATTTGCGCCCGAATGCAGGGCCATATAAAAGGCCTCATGAAACAACAGAGAAGCGAGGTCATCAATTTCCTACTGCGTGGCAACCGTCGAGCGTGCGCCACGGGCTAAGAATGCCGCATCTAATCCAGCGTAGCCACGCAAGCCATCTACCGAACCGGTGCTCGCACCCGTCGCGCATCCGGCTAGAACCACAAGCCCGGCCCGCCGGAAATCGCCCTCGGCGAGAATTCGCGCGCATGTAAGCCACCCTCCCTGCAGTCGCAATCCAGAACCGTAAAAATCGTTGAGCCGCCAATCACAATGACACGCAAAGTGGATCACATTTGCGTCCTTGCAGCGACGCAGTGCCTCTACCGGTGTTGTCGGGGCGCTGGCTGACTGATCGAGAGGGAACAGCCTGCGTAACACTTCAACCTCCGGTAACGCATTTACAAGCCTTGACTGATCGGAGCCAGTGATGGCCGTATATCTCTCGGACGTTATTTGTCCAAGTGATTGAAGGCCCGCCAAGACCCGCGCCGAGGGAACATAGGTCACATGATCGAATGCATCAAGGAGCACCGCCGACCCATCAGTCGGAGCACAGTGGAGTGGAAGCAGCTCCAGCAAAGTGGTGGGGCAAAGCACGAGGTGCTTGACGCCAGAATCACCAAGCTCCTTTGCGAGCGGAGCGGCGACGCCCTCGCCGACGATTTGTAGAGCCTTCCGCAAAGCATCCTGTTTCGTCTCAAGCGATCTTGCGGACCACCAGAGCGACATCGCCTCGACGAGTGCGCGCGAGTCCAGCCGGCTCACATCGATATGACCGCTGAGTGGTGCGCCATCTATGTATCGAAGCCAAAAGATATCGAAATGGCCGCTCTCGTAGGCAATGTGCCCAAGGCAGCGGTCAGAACGCTGAAGGGTGGCAGCGATGGCCGTGAGACTGTCGACGCCGACGCGTGAATAGCCGGAAGAACTTCGGGCCCTAAGAACTATATTGCGTTGCGCTTGTATATCGTCGCTTACCTGCTGCGCGTCGGCGTCGCGGCCTTGGGCCAATAGATGCGCACGCTTGTCGTGCAGCAGCAGCTCCTCCTTTCGCTCAACAAAATGGCGGCTAGGGGCCGCTCCGTCCGACCCTGTAGAGACCCATTCATTGAAATCAAGAATAAGCTGTTCAGACTTTGCCCTCTCACAAGAGAGAATGCCCGCGCCGGCTTCGAAACTCATCGCGCCCGACATAAGCGCCTGACGAAAGAGCTCGGGATCACTTCTAAACCTTTCTTTGAGAATGGGTAGAATGATGGCGCGGACACTCTGCAACCATTCCTCAGGAAGGGATATCCGGCAGGGTGTTACATGTTCAAGTTGCTCCCTGCCTGCGATTCGGCAGAAATCGATCCGCGCCCAACCGACGACAAGCATCAGGATCAAATCGTAAAGGTGATCGGCAGCGCTAAGAACATACGAAAACCGCGCGTGTAACGCCGACTTTCCTGGCTCATTGATAACGAGGCTGAAATGCGCTTTATCGCCCTCGCTCTGCAAGGGTGTTGCACCAAGCGATGGAGTAGGGATTTGATCAGATTCCTCGAAGACAACTATCAAGCTTGGAATAGCTCCAGCGGACGAATGGTAGAGCCTTCCGCCACGCGCAAACACGGTGTTGTGAAGCCAGTCGGGAATACGCGATTTCGATGCAAGGCGGTCGGGCAATGAATGAGCGCCCATCGAATCAAGTTGGATCAAATCATGCTGACTTCGCACAAAACGGCGCAGCACCATATCGGCCTCATGGTCCCTCATGAACATCTTGTGCTCTAAAAGGGTCAGAGGCTGTGCGGCTGTCGCGATGGCGAATCTCCCCTTTCGGATCTGGCTGAGTACACGTATTGCGGTCGGCGTGGCCGCCTGTTTCAAGATCATCTGAGCGATATCGAGCGTATTTAGGGTTTGAGCGATCTCCGACAAGTCTTCCCGCAACGATAGTTCTTCGGGATGTCTTAGCCGGAAGGTCGAAAGAAGTGAGTGAAGGTCGGCAAGCCCGGCTATATGCTCGACTGTTTCGTTACACTCCTCATCAACAGCAGCCTTAAAGAGCTTCCAAGGATCAAACCGGGTATACGTGCTCCGAGCGGCTTGGAGCAGCTCATTAGTGATCTCGGGGTCACGCTGATCCCAAGTCCACAGCTCAGCGCGCATGGCCGACTCGCCAAAAGTTTTCAACCCGAGTTCGAGATAGCGCCGTTGCAAGCAGTCGAGGATAGTGGCTGGATCCCACCAACACCAGAAGGGTAGTTCCTGCCTCCGGTACATCTCGCACGCGGGCTCAACTACCTCGGTGCGAATCATCTCGGCTGTCACGTATTTGTTGCCCTGCCAGCGTGAAACGAGTCCGCTTGCGGCAAGATACCCGGCGATCTCTTCAAAGAATTCAGGAAAGGTATACCTGCTACACACATACGCGATTAGGGCCGCAGAACGTGCCCGGACAATGGAAGAGATTGGCTCGACAAGGCCCACGATTGCTCGGCCCTTCTCCCCTAACGTCTGGTGAACGGCCACGCACTTCTGATCGAACCACGCGTCGCGATCCATAGGTGGCTTTCAGGATAGCGTCTCCGGCCGATCAAACGGAACGAGCCACCTGCACACCGATGGGGCAAGCCCATTTTTCTCGTGTTCGACTCACCCCGGTCCGAGATTCAAGAGATCCGCTTTGGTTGGAAGCGCCGGAGCATGTCCATAAGAATCATGGGACGGTACGAGCACAACGGCGAATACATTGAGGTCACTCCCAGCGTGCTGGGGCTGGCCACGATTTACGACAAGGATACCTACCCTCCTCTGCCCAAAGTCGCGAAAGATCGACTCCGGGTCTATCGAGAGTTCGCCCGCATGCTGGACGCGCCAAAGCACCCGTATCTGGAGAACGAACGCGGTATTCCAGTCGAGTTGCTGACAAGCGACCGCTTTCTTGGACGGATCAAAATCGATGCCCGCGGCAATGCGGTTTTTCCGCATTTCGACGCCGACGGTCTGACGGGCTTTGAACTCAAGAACCGGGATTTCACGGGTTTCGCTAGCGGCGGCGCTAAGGCGTTGTGGATCAGCCATACGAGAAAAGACGACGACTGCATGGTGTTTTGCGAAAGCGCTATCGATGCGCTGAGCTATGCGGTATTGTTTCCCGACGATCAAACTTGTTACGCGTCGATTGGGGGGAAACCGAACCCGGTCCAGCCGGAACTAATCAGGGCGGCGGTGGCGCGCATGAGGGGCGGCTCGGAGATCGCGGCCGCAATGGATGCCGACGTGGATGGCCGCAAGCTGGCCGAAGTCGTTAAGCGAGCTGTCGAGATGTCCGGGCGTGGCGATCTGCGGTTCCAGATCCATGAACCTTCAGAGTTCAAAGACTGGAACGATCAACTCCGCGCTCGACCGAAGTCACCCCTGCCCTACCGCCCGCAAGAGACTCTGACTGCTTGAGGGGATGCCATTTTGCCTGCGAATAACCTCCCGAAAACGACAATCGCGTCAGTGATTCCGTCCACGGCAGCCGGTATTTCGCAGCCGTCGCCGCCTGAGGACGGCACGAACAGCATTCTCGAACTTCACGTTGATGTGAAAACTGCAGCGCAGTTCCTTGGCGTCAGTTGTTCCCTGGTTTATTCCTACGTCGAGCGAAAACAGATTCCTCACTACCGCATGATGGGCCGCACGATACGGTTCAGCCTCTCTGAACTGGCCACGTGGCGGGCGCAATTCCACGTCGATGGAGAAATCCATGAGTAAGATGGGGCGGCCGCGAAATTCGGCCGGCGTGCTCTACCACCGAGGTCGATCTGATCTTTGGTGGGTACGGTACCGAAGCAACGACGGGGGTATCACCAAAGAATCGACGGGAACCACGAACCGGGAAGAAGCGGAGCGTTTTCTTCGGGACCGGCTCGATGCGCGCGACGAGGGCAAGTTGTCGGCAATTCTCGCTGGCAAGAAAATTTAGTTCGGCGAGATGGCCGACTGGTTCCTGGAGCGGCGCTCAAAACCTCCATTCCGCGCGCCAAAGACCCATGCCGCAAACCAAAATGCGCTGAAGTTCTTGCGCCCCGCGATGGGGGCGGTCCGGCTTTCAGAGATCACGCCAGAGTTGGTTGAAGACTACATCGCTGAGCGGTTGAAAGCGAAGCGGAGAATTCACACAAAATTTGGGGTTGTCCATCGCGGGAAATTGAAGCCCTCTTCGGTCCACCAGGAATTTCGGGTGCTAACGCGGATCTTCAACGTGGCCGTCAAACANNGTTCATCAGGAATTTCGAGTGCTGACACGGATTTTCAACGTGGCCGTCAAACAAAAGCGGCTGACCGTCAATCCATGCACCATGGTCGAGTTTCCGGTCTCGGTAAAGAAAACCACCCGCAAGCCTCACTACATGATGGCGAGTGAGCAGGCGAAAATCGAGTTCGCCGCGCCTGACTACCTGAGGCATGTAGTTGTGATCATCTCCGAAATGGGGTTGCGCCCCTACAAAGAGTTGATGCCGATGCGAAAAGAGCACGTAGATTTGGAGAACCGGCTCGTTCACATACCGGACTCAAAAACGCAAAGCGGCGAGGGTGACATGCCGATGACCGAAACGGCATGGAAGGCGTTCAAAGAGCAGATCGAACAAACGCCGGGATCGGATTATCTGTTCCCAGGCCCCCGGCAAACCGGCAAGAAGCCGCACATCACAAACCTTCGGAAGGCATGGACCGCGACGCTCAAGAGGGCGGGCGTCTCGTACTTTTCGCTGTACGAACTTCGCCATACCTTCGCAACTCGGCTCAGCGCGGGTGGCGTAGCCGATCATTTCGTGAGCCAGATGCTGCGGCAGGGAGATGCTGGCGTATTTAAGCGGTACAGCCAGGCAAAACTCAACATGATGCGCGAGTCACTCGCTCGGCTCGATCGGAAGGCCAATGAACATGGACGGACTTCTGGTATGCCGGAGCCAAGCTGATGAGTTGCACGTCGCCCGTTCGGGCGCGTAAGCCCCGGATCGCCTTTTTTCTAAACGTGGGTAAATTGGCGTCCCATCTTCGAAGGTCAGAACAGAACCGCGGGGAGCCCCGGAAATGAACAAGACTGCCCGTATGGACATACTCGTTTACGAAGCCGAAGGGCTGCGCAAAGACGGTTCAGTTTTCGGGGCCGTGGTTATCGAACGGCAAACGGACGGAGCGGCAATAGAACTCGCCCAGAGCTATGCCGACAAATGGGATAAATCCGTCATGCTCTACCGGGTCCCATTCGTTCACACGGGCCATGAGCCGTGGCGTGAGGACCAAGAAGTCTTTGTCAGAGGACTGCGGCCAAAGTCAGCGGGGGGCGGGGAAAAGCAGACCTCACCCTTGGGGAAACAGCTGCCGCCCTTCCATAACGACGCTCCCGCCATTCGGGAGCGTTAGGGCGCATTCGAACACCCGCCCCCTGGGATAGCGTTCCGGCCCCAGTGAACATAGCTGGGAGCGAAGCGGGTTTAGCCGTGGGGATCGTCGTAACTGGGGCAACAACTCTGGGGACAGTCCGCAGCCTCGATCTTCCAGTTGTCGGACAGTTCACCGAAGATCTCCCGCGCGATCGGGAAGACAAGGTTCTTAGGTGTATCCTTGTGCCTCGCCCGGTTGGTCGGCGTCACAGGCGAGTGATGGATGAACGCGCCGAAATGGTAACGACAAAACGCGTCATACTCGCGGGTGAAAAGCAAAAAAACATGCCACGCTTCGTCGATGTTGAGCGGCGGATAGAAGGGGTCGCGCTTGGACTGGTGTGTGCCGCAGATGTAGAGGAAGGCGAGCATGTCTTTGAAGAGAGCGTGGGCGTTGTCCACTGACAGGCCCATTTCCTTCTGGATCCTGTCAACAAGGTCGGGGAACTCATAATCGAGCACCCTTTCCTTGGAAAGGACCCGTCCAGTGGTGGTTTGATGTTCGGCCACGCTGTTGTCAACTTGGCCAGGCACAATCTTGGATTTCTGCTGCATGGTTTGCATTTCGAACTCCTTTGGTAGAGTCCGCTCTTGCGAGCGGCTACTGACTAGGGGCACGAAGAGCGCTAATTGGCTCACATCGGGTTTTTAACGGCACAAATGGATTTCTGTTCGCCGACTTGGTGGTCACCCGGAAAAATCCAGTCCATCCCGGGCAGGAACGTCGCCAGACTGATCCCGTGGCGGCAGGTTGAAAGAGTCACCTGATTCTCACTTCCACGAGGAAAGCTCGTTGAGATACAACTTGATCAGCCCCCGAAGGGCTGGGTCCCCGGAAAACCGGTTTTTGAATTCCGTGATGCCGGATTGCCATCGCAACTTCATCCATACACCGCTTGGCCGTTTGTGGTCCCGACGCAAGCCTCCGATGCCGCTCTTCAGAATTGCCTCGATCAATTCCGGAGTCAGAGTTGCCAGCGCCCCGTTGATGGCCTCGGATTTTCCCAGCCTGCTCAGGCAGCCAATATGCTTGAACCACAGCGAACGCCAACCCGGCGACCACTGCACGCCCTGCCCGTAGACCAATTCCGCCTCCTCATCTGCTGACCGCCTGTCTCCCTCGATCTCGTACCATCCGCCCCTTGCCGCGCTGCCGTCCGTACCAGCCGCAAGCAGGTTCCAAGCCTCGCCCGACAACGCTTCGACGCGCTGACCGATGTCGCCGTCCAAAAGGATCTGCCGATGGCCGTATAGAAAAGTGGCCCGTTGGGAAACCACCGATAAGAGGTTGTAGTCTCTCTCCGAGAGCCACTCCTTGCGGGCGCAAGCCGCCCGCCCTTGATCGAAGAGATCGTCGATCGTGCGTCGCAGGTTGTCCACTTCATCCTTGTGGACGGGGTCGGGATCTTTCCGCATCTCGTCCCATCGCTGTTCGACCGCCCTAATGGCGGTGAGAAGTTGCACCGGATGCGGCGGCGTGCCAGTTTCCTCCCTGGCATCGAGTAGGTCCATTGCAATTTCGTAGGCATCTTTCGCCGCAGTCTTGCTCTTGAGCAGGTTGTTGACAGCGGACCATCCGGGGTATTCCCCAAATCGCTGTATACGCTGTAATGCGGCGCCCACAGCCTGCCGAAAGGGTTCCCGCTCTTTCTTTTCGAGCGCTCCGTACGACTCCCGCAGATGAAAGTGAGCCTCATGAACGATTTCAGGACGAAACGCGCGATCAAATGCGAGCGAGGGCATGTTTGTCAATGAAAGATAGGGAGCCATGGCTACCCCGGCGGCGTAATGAATCCTAGCTCTTTCCGTTGGGTCGCTTGAAGAAACGCTTGATACTCCAACCTTGCCGGGAACGTGGTATTCTCCGAGGCCATAACGCAGCAAGCCGCGTTCAACGAAGTGTTGGAGCAGATCGCGCACGGGTACCGATTCACGCCCCAGTGTGTTCCACGCCACGCTGGCCATTTGCTGGGTGAACCCGAAACGAAAGACTCGGAGGGCTGATAACAGCGTTTCGAGCTCGGGCTCAAGGGCGTCTTGCGGTTGCTCCTCCCCAAGAAATTCGTCGGAGCGAATAACAATGATCCTTGTTTGCCCAACAAGTTCGCGCATGGCGCCAAAGCAGTTGGGTTGGAGGACTCCCTCTTGGCGCAACACCTGCAGGACCGGATCGAATGCTTGACAGCGGAGCAAAGGGTTTTTAGCTTTTTCGAGGCTGGCGGAGAGGTGCTTCGTTCCGACCAGCACAAGAATGTCAGGCGCACGGTGGCTGGGGCACGTCTGAGAAGGCGAGAACACATTCAACGCTTCTGCCAGCCTGTGCGCGGCGTCGCCCGTCGTTGACGTCTCATGGAACTTCGCAAAATCCCGGCTGCTGGCCCCAAGTTGCGTCCACACGACGTGCCAGAATCTCGCATCCTGCTCATTCGCAATCGCGCGCACGAAAGCCCACGACATCATCGGCGGGCGGTCGTATTGGATCTGGTTTCTGAGCGTCATGTTGCTGTGCCACAGCGCCGACGCCAGATTAACTACGCCAAGATGCGCTGGCAGTTCCCACACCGTGGATTCGTTGGCACGAATTGCCTTTATGCACTCCTGCACGCCATCGTCCTCCAATGAAGGAAGGCGCGTTCCAAACGGATGGATGCGCCATCCGATGTCGGGACAGCGAACGTAGCGGCATTGCCGCCATCCCCCGATCTGGAAGGCATCCGCCACATGCTGAAGATGCGTGACGAAGTTGATCTCCGTGGACTGTTCGGATTTGGACGCCTTTACGGATTTGTCCAGGTCCCGTCTTCTGAAATCCTCCGGGTCCAAATCGGGCAGAATGACGCGCTCGAAAAACTCCGACTGGAAGACGTATTTCAGCTTGTCTTTCACGCCACCGGGCCAGATGAATTCGTAGTCGGCGAAGCCGCCGGGCTCATTGGAGCGGCGTTTGCCGATACTTCCGGTAACCACGCTGGAAGACGATACGGTGTTGCCAAGGAAACGGCTCAGAACGACCTGTGAAAAGTAGGCCTCCATGCTGCTATCTTTTAGCGTTATCGCCTCCGGGAAACCCGAGGCGATCTTGTTCGCCGTTTGGAAATCGAAGACGACGCTGGCTGTCGAGATTTCGTCCCGGAGCGGTCCGTAGTTGCCATGTTTGCCGCGCCACTGGACCTTAGCGGCTTCCACGATGTCAGAAAGAGGTTGCTCCCATCCCCTGACGTCGATTTCTCCGCCGCTCACGGGGTCGGGAGCAGCCTTCGCTTTGCCGTCCAAGTAGACGTCAATGCCCACTGGCAAACTGATCGCCCCAGTACCGCTTGAAAAGACCAGGAGGGGCCAGCAAAACAATTGGTGATAGAGCGCATTCTCTATATGTCTCCACTGGAGGATGACATTCCAATTCCGGATGTCTTCCTCGATCCCTCTAGCGATGTTCTGCACGGCCTTTAGTCTGGCCGCCGTATCGCTCCAAGGCGATCGCAGGATCGCTACGCCTGCCTCAACGGCGTCGAGAACCGTCGTTTTGCGCTCCACGTAGATCCACTGCTGCCCGAACAAAGACTTCGTGAGCCTCACAGTCGAGATTGGCTTGCCCATCCCATGCAGGATGTGATGGGCGACGATACGTGCGGCCGCGACAACGGGTATGCCCTTAACGTCGTTGTCGTCAGCTTCTAGCTGAACTTTCAGGGTTCTCTTCCAGTTCGCTATCGAGGGCTTTAAGTCCCTGCCCAGGCGTCCATACGGAATCGATGTCAACAGATGAAGAACCACAGGCGGAAGGCTATCGATGAATCCAGCACCCGACTTGTCCCCGCTTTTCAGTTCATCGGCCAGGAACTCGTGCGCTTGAACGAGCGGACTGCTCTGTCCTTTCGTCGCGTACTCGGGCCGCCACCCTGTTCTGGGGAGTGCCAGTCGGTATGCCGCCAATCCGATTCTCTGCGCTCTGATCCACCGGTCTAACATACGAATCCTCCGTTAACGCAACCGCGGAATGATTAGTCCGCAAATCTGATGGGAAACCCCTCGGGGTCGTCCTGATGAAGCGCGAGAAATTGCTCAAGATCCACTGAGCCAAGGTTCTCAATCTCGGATTCGTCTGATGCATTGCTTCTCTTCAACACGAAGGCATCCCGTCCAAACCAGATCCTTTTCTCTAGGGTTGGCACCGGGCCCTGGAGAAAGACGTTTCCTTCCGTGCCCTCCAAAGCCTGGAACTCAGTGCCCTGGATATCGAAGGTCGCAATCCGGACGCGGTCACGCGTTTCGTTCGAGTCTTCTCTCTCCCCAGAGGCCGCCAGTTCAAGAGTCCCGCGATCGAGTGCGTTGAACGCCGAACTCTTGGCCTCAGCATCGAACCGGTCGCGAGCGCGCCGGGCGGTCGAAGCCACCCGGAGTCTGCTGGGCTGGGACAGGCTCATGTAGAAGTTATCACCAGCCGTCTGAATCAATTGAGCGCAAGCCTCGCACTTCGCAGCATGTTTTAGGATGTCGTCGCCCAGCGGCGGCGTCACAGTTAGCCAGTACAAGTGCTCGGACGGCAGGGATTCGACAAACGCGCAGAGGTCTGCATCGGTTTGGCTGTTCTTGTCGTATATCATTTCATTCTTGCTCCACGTGCCGCATGTAGGATCGGCTCAAATTGGCTAGCCAAGTCTGACTGCACACGCCTCCACCATCTGTTGGCAGTTTTTCCATTAAGAGGCTTCTCTCGGTGGCAAACCACTTCGACAAGATGTTTTGTAAAATCCAGATCGGGATTTCCAACTGTGCATGGAGATCATTCCCCGCAAAATCCATCGGCGGACGGCTATCGAACGGTTTGACCAACGCGATCCGGTCATCCGACCGGGCCGATAGGGGGCGCGCATCAATCCGGACTGTTCTGTTTTTCTTCTTGACCAAGTTGCGACGCACCGACCTTGCATCCATGCTCAGTGCCCGAGATAAGAAAGCGGTCCAGCCCGCATCACTGGTCGGGGAAGGCGTCTCAGCCTTCAGCAAACGAAGCAGGGTCGTCGTGACGAGATCCTCGGCATTATGCATGAGTTCATCGTTGATGTCTCCAGCGACCAAATTTCCCAGACCGGCACGACGTAAGAGCGATGCAGCGATAACGATCAGACGGTCGAAGTGTTCATCTAGATAGCGTTCCGGGATTTTCATCCTTGCGGCACCTCACCAGTCTCCAGTAAATGTTAGCGCGTCTCTCTGGGACTTTTCCTAAACGCAGCAGCACAGAATTGGGCATCTACCTGTTAGGGGCGCGTGCCACCCAGTTTGTCTCACGGGAGCGCGAGAAATCCGTCGGCTAAAAAATACGAAGAGGCTCCCGACCCTTGAGAGCCTCTTCGTTTGTGGCTGCGGCCCTAGCTTTTCGGCGACCAGTTGTCGAAGATGAAGCCCGTGTTCTCTTCGATGACGCCGGTTTCGGTGTTGACCCGCTCTTTATTGCCTTGGGCATTCTGGACCGATGACCAGTTGTCGAAAATGAAGCCGGTATTCTCTTCGATCACGCCGGTTTCGGTGTTGATCCTGCGTTCCGCCATACGCTCGTTCTCCTTTCGTTTTAGAGTCCGCCTTTCCGGCGGCTACTCACTAGCCCTACCTTCGCATCGAAGGCAGGTGAATAAGGGCTTTAGGCCGTCCATCATGTATGGACAGGCCGACTCGTCATACATGAAAGAAGTGTGGGAAACCAACGGTCCAGTTCAAATACCTTCACGGCCCGGCGCTGCTGGGCGGTCAGTTCCGGCGCAAGCATCACGGTCGCCCGGCGCCCGGGCCCGCGCGTCGTCGTACGCACCAATGTTGCGCGAATCCCGGCGAGTTCTCCCATCATCGTGAGGGCGGAGTCGCCTGTTCCAAGCGCGATTTTCGCCAGACTCACCAGCATCAGTCCGAGTACAGTCGCAAAGGTATGCAGACGCAGGGACCCATCCGCCCACTGGTGTGATGGTCCCCAGGGCACCACGCCTCCTTTCTTCGACCGGCGGAACAGTTCTTCGACGTTCCACTGCCCACGGAACGCATGCACGATCCGGCCCGTGCTCCACAGGTGTTGATCCGTGCACAGCACCCGCCGCCCGAGTCGGGTCTTCTCCAGTTGCTGGCGCTGCGCCGCATCCACACGCCAGCGCAGGGTCGGTTTCTTTTCGTCTCCCCCGATCTCCGTGACCACGAAGTGCGACAAGTGTTCGCGGGCAAGAGTCTTTTTGATCCGTTGCTCCAGACTGCTGCGCGAGATGCGTTGCGCCTGGGCCAAGCGATCGAGCTTCCCTAACTCCGTCTTCGCTTTGCGCAACGCCACCGCAATACCACGTTTCTGGCCCGCCAGCAGTTCCTGGCTCTCGACTACCACCAGCGTGCGGTCCAGATTGCCGACCTTCGCCCGCACGCGTGCCGCGCGTACTGCGCTCAGCTTACCCGTCAGCCACTTCATCGCACCTCGCCTGGCTGCCATCTGCAGCGCCTGTTCTGCAGCCGTATGCCCGAGCGGTAACGAAATCAGGCTGTAATAGCCAGCCACGTCCAGATCCAGTTCCAGTTGTGGACTCCAACTCCCGCCATCCCGTACCAGCGTCCGCTGCGCCCGTTGGCGACCCTCCCCTTCATCCAGCGACTCGTGTAGCGCAGCCAACCCATTCAGACAGTCCGTCAGCACCGCTTGATCCGAACTGTTCCCCGCATAGGTGCGGTACAGCAATGGCACGTGGCCCGTCTCGCTGACCAGCACGCCAAGACCAACCACACGCAGATCCCCCCGTTTGCTTTTGGCATGCCCGCGCCGGGCCAACTTGCCTGGCGTCACTGTGGCGATGTGGGTGTCGAAGTTCGTCGTGTCGAACGCCAGCACGTCGGCTGAAAGCTCGAACCGCGCCACAGCCGCTCTGGCAATCGCGATCTGCGCTTGCTCTAATTGCTCATCGGTGACCTGCCGGGCCACCCGATGGTAAGCCTGACCGCTAAATGCCGAAGATGGCAGACATGACAAGCGCGGCACGCTCCCATCCAGAAACTCCGCCAGATCTCGCTTCGGGCCAGGCGAGCACGACCGCTGGATGGCGACCGCCACGGCCAATTCGCCGACCGACGGCCCATCTTTGGCGCCAACGTTGCCGCACGCTCGGTCGATGTGCCCTATCAGATCGAGTTGCTCGGCGACCCAGATCAACGCGCCGGCATCCCCAACTGCCTGCGTCCCTACCGTTCGCGTGGCACTGAGATCGGAGACAGGCGGCGCTGCCGCCGGGCCAAGCACCGTCTGGCGAGCCACCGAGCGGCCCCGGATCGGGTCCCACACCGACTGGGCCGCGATACGATAGCGGCGGCCATTCACATCCCGTTCGAAAACATGCATATCTTTCATGTAGCATATTTTCCTGGCGGAGGGAAGCTTCAACCCGTCTTTTACCGCAATCGAACCACCGAACATGCTCTTTCGTCTCTTAGAAATGCGAAGGTAGGGCTAG